>CAMCTV010000001.1 GCA_945878635.1 Chryseobacterium gleum
GATTTCAACTGCGGATTGAAAGCCTACAAAAACAAGGTGGTCAAGCGAATTGAAGTTTATGGAGAAATGCACCGTTACATTCCCATTCTTGCGCATCGAGCTGGATTTAAGAAAATTGGTGAAAAGGTGGTTCAACATTATCCCAGAAAACATGGGGTATCCAAATTTGGTTGGGAACGTTTCATCAATGGATTCCTGGATTTACAATCCATCGTTTTCATCTCTCGTTTTGGAAAAAAACCGATGCACTTTTTCGGCACATTGGGCAGCATTGTATTCATGATTGGATTGTTGTCCTTTCTTTGGTTGGGCGGTAACAAGATGTATTGTTTGATCTATGACATTACAGAAAAAAACATAGCTGATCAATCCGTTTTTTACTTGGCCCTAACGAGCATGATCATAGGAACGCAATTGTTTTTAGCCGGATTTATTGGAGAGCTTATTGCCCGCAATGCGCCACATAGAAATGAATACTCCATAGAACAAGAATTTTAGTCCATGGCAAGCAATACTTGGGGAAAGCATTTTAGATTAACCACTTTTGGCGAATCGCATGGATCAGCCATTGGTGGAGTCATTGATGGTTGCCCAAGCAATTTCAGCATAGATACTGCTGCCATACAGTTCCAACTCAATAGAAGACGACCCAACCAGAACGATTGGGTAACACCCAGAAATGAGGCGGATGAAGTTGAATTTCTATCCGGTATTTTTGAAGGAAAAACCACTGGCGCTCCTATAGGATTTGTTATAAAAAACAACGATCAAAAATCAAGAGATTACGATCAAATCAAAGACACCTATCGTCCTGGTCATGCTGATTATGTGTACGATGCCAAATATGGCCACCGCGACCACCGCGGAGGTGGGAGGTCTTCGGCCAGAGAAACGGCATGCCGCGTGGTGGCAGGAGAGATTGCCCGACAATTGATGGACAACTTGAAGATCCAAGCGCATGCCTATGTCAGCAGCATCAAGGATATCTGCGTTCCCAAAAGTTATCCCTACCTCAATTTGTCCACCATTGATGACAGCCCTGTGCGTTGTCCCGATTCGGAAACGAGTGAAAGAATGAAGCAATTGATTGAAACCGCCAAAGAACAAAAAGACAGCTTGGGCGGCATCATCACTTGCGTGGTTGAAAATGTTCCGGTGGGATGGGGCTCTCCGATTTATGAGAAACTCAACGCGGAATTGGCGCACAGCATATTTTCCTTGAACGCCGTCAAGGGATTCGAAATGGGGGATGGTTTTTCAAGCACACTCAAATGGGGCAGTCAAAACAACGACGCCGTGCAAGGGGGAACCAATCACGATGGTGGCGTTACGGCCGGTATATCCAACGGAAAAGACATTTGGTTCAAAGTTGCTTTCAAACCCACCAGCTCAATCGGACAACAACAAGAGACCATCAACCAAGCGGGAAAACCCATTCATTTGAACCTTGAAGGAAGACATGATCCTTGCGTCGTAATCCGCGCTGTTCCTATCATAGAAGCCATTGCATACTTTACATTGTACAACAGTTACTTAGAAAATAAAATAGAAGCACGATGAAAAAAGCACTCAAAATCACAGGAATTGTTCTTGGAAGTATCATCCTTTTGTTAGCCATTTTGCCCTTTGCCTTTGAGGGGAAGATTTACGATACCATCCAAAAGAAAGCCAATGAAAACCTGAACGCCACACTGTCTTTTAGTGATGTCGACTTGAGTTTGCTGCGCAACTTCCCCAACCTAAGGGTGAGCATTGAAGACTTGAAGGTGGTGAACAAGGCGCCCTTTGATGGCGTAACCATGGCCAACATCAAAGAGATGTCGGTTGTCATCAATGTCAAAAGTTTGTTCACCGATGAAATTGAAATCCGACAAATACTATTGGATGCTCCCAATTTGGATGTTCGTGTAATGGCAGATGGAACGGCCAACTACGACATTGCCATCCCAGATTCGGCCAAGCCAGAACCTGAGGAACCATCCAAGCCCATCCAATTGTCCTTGAAAAAATACGCCATTGAATCGGGCAATATCCGCTATGATGACAAGAGCTTGGCGATGGTGATGGACTTCAAGAACCTGAACCACGAAGGGAGCGGCGACTTCGCAGATGAAGTTTTCACGTTAAGTACGCTCACCACAGCAGACAAAGGAACTTTTTGGTTTGATGGTGTAACCTATGCCAACGAAGCAAATACAGAAATCAAGGCTGACTTGGCCATAGACTTGGGCAAGATGCGTTTTGAATTCAAAGACAACGAAGTAAGATTAAACCAATTGTACTTGCAGGCAAATGGATGGGTATTCATGCCTGAGGAAGACATTGACATGGACATTCAATTCGGCGCAACCAAAACTGAATTCAAAAACCTCTTGTCCATGGTTCCAATGGAGTTTGCAAAAGATCTAGAGGGCGTTGATGCCACCGGTAAAATAGGATTGAACGGTTTTGTCAAAGGAACCTACAATGACAAAAGCATGCCCAGCATTGGCTTAAAAGTCAACATTGAAAATGGTCGTTTCAAGTATCCTGATTTGCCCAAGAGTGTGGATGATGTGCAAGTGGATTTGAATGTTTATGCGGACATGAACAATGAAGACAATACCACCATCGACTTGAACAAATGCCAATTGAAAATTGCATCTAATCCGATAAACATGGTATTGCATTTGAAAACACCTGAAAGCAATCCATTCATTGATTTCAAAGGAAAACTCAACATCGATTTGGCTACTTTGAAAGATGTTATCCCCATTGGCAAAGAAGAAAAAATCACTGGGATCATTGACGCCGATATGATTTTCAAAGGAAATGTCAATGGCGCTGAAACGGGCAATTTCGCAGGATTGCAAGCAGAAGGAAAACTCAATTTGAAAAACTTTGATTACGAAAGTGATTCATTGCCTTATGACATTTTTATTCAAGAAATGGCCTTGAATTTCACACCCCAACAGGCCAATCTTTCCAATCTTTCCATCAACGTAGGAAAAAGCAAAATGATGATGAATGGCGGATTGACCCACTACTTGGAATATGCCATCAAAGATGAAAAATTGGTAGGCGTTTTGAATTTCGAAAGTCCTGAAATCAATGTAAACGATTTCATGGGAAGTCCTGAAGGCACAACAGAAACAGCAGAAGCTGCTCCTGAAGCGAATGCAACCAATGTCCCAGCTGACACAGCATCATCCGTCGTTGTATTGCCGAACAACATCGATTTTACTTTGAATGCCAAAGTTCAAAAATTGAAATACGACAACGCTGATTTCACCAACGTAAATGGACAAGTGCGTTTGGCAGATGGCAAAGCCACGATGAAGGATTTGAAATTGAACGGACTCGGTGGAAGCCTAGCTGTGAATGGTGAATATGACGGAGGAGATGGCACACGTCCTTCCATGAACATGAACATTGACATGAAAGAAGTGGACATCAAAACTACGACCACCACCTTTGTCACACTCGAAAAATGGGCAAAGGTTGCCAAAAGTTGTGCAGGTAAAATCTCCATGAACATGGATTTGAAAACCCTTTTGGACAAGCAGATGATGCCCATCAATGCTAGTGTTGACGCACGAGGAAACTTAAAAACCAATCAGGTGGTTTTGACCGGATATGTACCCATGGTTAAATTGGCAGAAAAGACAGGATTGGACAAATGGAAGCAACCTGTCAATATCAAAGATGTCAACGTCAACTTCACCATTCAACAAGGTATCATTAAAGTACAACCTTTCACTATCAAAGTAGACGATATTCCTGTGAAGATGGAAGGACAAGCGACATTGGATCAGAAAATAGACTACACCCTGGAGACAGATGTTCCATTTGACAAGTTCCCATCCGGTTTGGTGAATCAAGCCAACAGTTTTGTTGGACAAATCAACCAAAAATTGGGAACCCAATTGAAACCCGGTAATAAGATCAATCTGATTGCCCGAATCACGGGAGATGTCACCAATCCTGATGTCAAAGTAACCAGCAAAGCATTGGGTGCAGAAGCTGTTCAAGATTTGAAAGAACAAGCAATTCAATTGGTTAAAGAAGAAGCGGTGAAACAAGTAACCGAATTAAAAAACGAAGCTTTGGAAAAAGCCAAAGCAGAGAAAGAAAGATTGGTGCAAGAAGCAACCAAGCAAGCGGAAAAAATCAAAGCGGAAGCACGTGTAGCAGCAGAAAAAGCCAAGAATCAAGCGTACACTGAGGCTGATAAATTAGCAACCAAAGGGGGCAACTTTGTAGAGAAAGCGGCCAATAAGAAGGTGGCTGAAGAAATGAAGAAGAGCGCGGATAAAGCATATGCCAAATCAATAGCAGAGGCCGATAAAAAAGCGGATCAATTGGTGAAGGATGCCAACGCAAAGGGAGATCAGTTGATTCAAAAAGCCAACGAGTCAGGTGATAACCAGATCAATAAAATCAAGTAAACAATATTCCTCTCATTTGAAAAAGGCTATCCTGCGGATAGCCTTTTTTTTAATCCTTGTCATAATCAAAATCACCTTCTTTCAAGGGACGTGTATTTCTTCGTGCTATCTGATAGTCTTGGAATCGATCTTTGACAAAAACCAAGAATTCATATTGAGAACTGGACTTCATGAATTCGTCAGAGACATTGAGGTAGGAAATGAAATCATCAAAATCCTCAGTGCTCAACTCAATAATCTTGTAATCCACATAAATCGTAAATAGCTCCTTGAGCAAATCCCTTCTTCTATCATCATTTTCTAATTTGGCAACAATGCGCTTACTCTCTTCTTTCCTGCTCAATTGTTGGTACAAGAAGGTAATGGGACTGGACACCGCATTGATTCCTGACAACATATAATCATCTTCATTGTACCCCAGAGATTGAATATCCTTTTGGATATCCTCCAAGTCTCTGGGCGCAAAAATATTCAGTGTCGCATAACTGTAGGTGCGTTCATTCAGAAAAACCTTGGGATAATACACCGTTCTTAGAACAGAATCCTTGAAACAAATTTGACGGGCATAATAACCCAGGCAGGTGATGGTCAAGGTATCGGTCTTGTTGCATTCAATAACAAAACTGCCATCGGGCGAACCAAACGCACCCTTCTTGGTTCGGGTATTGAGGACAATGGAATTGGGTACCGGCTGACCGCGTTCCTCCAATACTTTACCTTTTACGCGAATGATTCCTTCCTGCGCATATCCATTGCACACCAGAGAAACGAACAATAACAATCCCAACCCTCTCATAAAACAAAAATGCATCATTCTCACCTTGAAGCGACGGAATTGTGTTTTTTTTCGAAGCAAAGTATGAATGTGTTCAAAATACACTTTAGTTATATTTGTTAGAAACTAAACAGAAGACATGAAAAAACTTTTGCTCCTTTTTTGCTTGGCCATTGCCCAAGGACTTTTTGCTGTCAATGTAACTTTTCAAGTGAACATGGCACAACAAACTATATCTGCCAGCGGCGTATTCGTTGCCGGGTCATTCCAAGGATGGAATGCCACTGCCAGTCCAATGCTTGACCCAGATGGTGATCAGGTATTTTCTTTCACCGCTGATATCGCCGCTGGAACAGCCATTGAATACAAATTCATCAATGGCTCTTCATGGGAACAAGTACCCGCTGCTTGCGGAGTGGGTGGATTTTCCAATCGATCATTGAATGTTCCTAATTCAGATCAATTGTTGAATCCAGTATGTTTTAATGCTTGCTCCAATTGTATAGTGGTCAATTTGCTTCCCGTAACTTTTCAAGTCAACATGAACGGACAAACGATTGATCCCAATGGCGTGCACATCGCGGGAAGTTTTCAAGGTTGGAATGCCAGCGGAACACCAATGAGCGACAGCAATTCAGATGGCATCTATGAGGTGACCGTCAATTTAGTAGAAGGGGACATCGTGAATTACAAGTTCATCAATGGCAATGCTTGGACAGGGTCGGAAGCTGTTCCATCCGCTTGCGGAGTAGGAGATGGTTTTGGTGGTTTCAATCGTTCCTACGTTGTATCCAATGTCAATCCCATTATTGTTTGTTTTGGTCAATGTGAGAATTGTCAAACGCCCGGCTGCATGGATAATACTGCGTGCAACTACAACGCCAATGCCACGACAGATGATGGAAGTTGTTTGGTCATCGGAACAACTTGTGATGATGGGGAGAACAGCACCGCAAATGATCTTGTTCAAAATGATTGTACTTGTTCTGGAACTCCTGCCATCCCTACGATGGTCATTTTCCAAGTTGACATGACCAATGAAGCCGTTGATGCAACTGGTGTTTATGTCGCAGGCAGTTTCAACGCTTGGGACGCTACCGCAACGCAAATGTCCGAGTTTCAACCTGGACAATACCAAGCCGTGGCCTTTGTGTTTCCCGGCGAAACCGTATCTTACAAATTCATCAATGGGGCTGATTGGTTAGGTGTTGAATCTGTTCCTGCAACTTGCGGTATAGACGATGGTTCGGGTAATATCAACAGAAGTCTTACGGTAGGAACAACGGCCATTACCTCCCCCATGGTTTGTTTCTCATCTTGCGAGGCGTGTATTCCTGTAAACATATCATCGGTATCCTTCATCGTGGACATGACCAACGAGACTGTGAGCCCTAGTGGCGTGCACATTGCAGGAAGTTTTCAAAACTGGGATGCGGCTGCTACTCCTATGACCAACAGCGGTAACGGTCTTTACACCTACACCACCAATATCCCCACAGGCAACACCATCCAATACAAATTCATCAATGGAAATGATTGGACAAGCGCTGAAGAAGTAGCCTTTGCTTGCGCATTCAATGATGGAACAGGGAACTACAATCGTTCACACAATGTTGTACCAGGAAACAACAACATTGGACCAGTTTGCTTCACACAATGTGAGGCTTGCCAGCCGACCGCAGTAGTTGTCGTGCGCGTTGACATGAGCGATGAAACGGTCAGTCCCAATGGTGTTTTTTTCACCACACAATTGGACAATTACAATCCAACCGCACATGCGATGAATGACTTGGGAGGTGGCGTTTGGGAAGGTTCCATTAACGTCCCTGCCAATAGCGATCTCTTTTATCGTTTCATCAATGGGAATACGATAGATGGATTTGAAATGGTACCCAATACATGCGGTGCACTTGACAATGCTGAATTACAACGATTTGTTGCCGTGGGTACATCCAATATGATTGTGGAATCTGTTTGTTTTTCGGGTTGTGGGAATTGCATAGGAACCAGTGATGATGTAACCATCACCTTTCAAATGGACGCATCCAACATTACAGTAAATGCCAATGGCATTCACATCGCCGGATCATTCCAAGGATGGGATGCGAGCACCACAGCCATGGCTGATATGGGCAATGGGATTTGGTCCTATTCGTTCACCACCAATCCCAACCAAACATTCCAATACAAATTCATCAATGGAAATGATTGGACGGGATCTGAAATTGTTCCTTCTGAATGTGGAGTCGACAACGGATTGGGCGGATTCAACAGAGAAATTAGCATAGGAACCAGCAGCCAAACATTTACCGCGGTTTGTTTCAATGAATGCAATCCCTGCAGTGTTGGAGTGAACGAGTCCATGAGCACATTGGAAGTTTATCCCAATCCATTTGGTGATTTCATACAATTGAATGGTTCTATGGATGGATCTTTAAAAATCTTTAATAGCATCGGACAATGCGTTTACAATGATAATGCATCATACAGCCATCGCATCTCCACAGCTGAATGGCCAATGGGTATTTACACTCTGATCAACAATCATCAGAAAAGAAAAATAATCAAACACTAGAACAGACAAAGGGCAGTTTTTTAACTGCCCTTTTTTGTCTTTAACCATTACTTTTGCCACATGAAAAACTTCCTACTGATCATCAGTTTAACCCTGTCCTTGAGTGGATGGGCACAAGGTTCTCAAGAGTCATTGGACAAACAATTGATGTCCGACATAACGGTATTGACCTCAGATTCCTTGGAAGGTCGATTGGTAGGGACAGAAGGTGAAATCAAGGCATCCAAATTCATTGAGAAAAGAATGCAAGCCATTGGCCTATCACCAAAAGGATCCGTGGGTTATATGCAATACTTTCAATTCACACCCAAAGCATCACCACATAAGATGACGAAAGAAGGAGAAACCACTTTGGGAACAGGATATGTCAAAGAACAGACCGGAAGAAATGTCATTGGATTTTGGGACCGCGGCTTTGATAAGACCATTGTCATTGGCGCCCATTATGACCACCTGGGTTGGGGGGATGAAAACTCACTTTGGAGCGGCGAAAAAGGCATTCATCGCGGAGCAGATGACAACGCCAGTGGTGTGGCATCTATGCTTTGGATTGCCTCTTTCATCAAGCAACAACCAGACAATATTCTAGGAGATGCAAACTTCCTTTTCATCGCATTCAGTGGAGAGGAAAAAGGACTTTATGGTAGCAACTACTTTTGTAAAAATCCAACCATCGCCAAGGAGCATATCAGTGCCATGTTCAACATGGACATGGTTGGGCGTCTGAAACCAGAAAGAACATTGGCGATTAATGGCGTGGGGACATCTCCATTCTGGACCAAAGCCATTAAGAGTCAAAACAAAAAAACGAAGAGTAACAAATTTGAGTTGGTGCTTTCAACCAGTGGAATTGGTCCCAGCGACCAAACTTCCTTTTACAACATTGGGGTTCCTGCCATTCACTTCTTTACCGGACAGCACGGAGAATACCACAAACCTACAGACGTTGTAGACCTCATCAACACCAACGGGTTAAAGGATATTTCAAACTTCATTTCCCAGTTGGTCATTCAGTGTAGCCAACAGAACAAATTGACTTTTACAGCAACAAAAGATGAATCAAAGGATAGTGCAGCCAGCAATTTCAAAGTTACTCTTGGGGTTATGCCAGATTACTTGTACTCCGGTGATGGGTTAAAACTGGACGGAACAAAGGAAGGTCGTCCTGGAGACAAGGCGGGTTTAAAATCAGGTGATATTATAGTACAAATGGGAAAGTTCGAAATCAAAGACATTTATGCATACATGAATGCTTTGGGCAACTTTAATCCCGGTGATAAAACAGAAATTGTTTTCATCAGAGATGGCAAAAAACAAAAAGCATCTGTAACTTTTGAATAGGTGTTTGAGCGCTGCGCAAAAACACATAGCAACAATTCCTAAAAAAAATTAAATTTGATCATGGTTGATTTTTACTACATCCTTGATCAATTCATGTGCTGGAGTGAAGTTCTGCCCTTACTTATTCTATTTGGTTTTTTTCTTATTTCTAAAAAACAGCCACCTATGCGCTGGGTTCTTCTGGCAGCTACCGCATTTCTAGGCGGCATCTATGAGTTCACCAGTATTTATCTTCCAGAGTACATTTCACTCTATTGGTATTACATATTCACCCTATTTGAAACATTGGGAATTACCATCTTTTTTGCACCCTACACAAAAAAAAATTGGCGATGGACCATCTACATCGCCTTTAGCATAGTCACCATTTTGCTCTTTACAACAACAAGTATTGAAGCCAATTATTATCATTTTGGATGGGTATGCCTCTTGGAACTGATTCTCACACTATTTGGCGTTTTCGCATGGGGAAAGCAACGCTTCCAAAACATCGACTATCCATCTTTGTTTCATGACCCTGATTACTTTGTCATCATTGGATTGGTCTTTTACCTGAGTGCATGCACACTCTATTATATACTGTATCCTTTGATGATTCAATTCCCCAATGACAATGCCCTTTTTTATTGGATTATATTGCCATTAACCATTATGATTTATGGCATCTCCCTTATGATTGGATCTTTTAGAATCATGAGTAAAAAATAGGATGGAACAAACGAGAGACATACTCAACTTGTACTACTGGATTGGATTCTCGGCCTTATTCGTCATGGTCAGCATCATTTTTTCCATGAGCTATTTTTACTACAAACTTTTATTTGACAAACAACAGGAATTTCAAGATCAACTTTTACAGGAGATTTTAAAATCCAAAGAAGAAGAGCAAATTCGCATTGCGCGCGAATTGCATGATGGTATTTTAGGCGATATCGCAGCGCTCAAAATCTCTATAGATCTGCAAAAAAAAATATCGCAACAAGGAGACGATACATTCTGGAAGTCTACCGATGAACACCTGAAAAAAATCATTCAAGAAGTTCGCACCATCTGCCATGATCTTGTCCCTCCCATGCTGGACACCGTTGGTCTGATACCCGCGCTGCAAGCAATACTTGAGGACAAATCCAACAAAACCAATAAGAAAATAAGCTTGCACCTCCACTATATTCCTCAACTGAACACCCTAGATGAATTGCATGTTTTTAGATTAATCCAAGAATGGATTACCAATCATCTCAAACACAATCAAGCCAATTTGTTTGACATTACATTTTCAAATGACAACAACCATTCCTGGAAAATTACATTAGAAGACAACGGCACCCCATTTCAATGGAGCCAGTTATTGCATGAAGGAAAAGGCTTGGGATGGAAAAACATGCATGCCCGTATCCTAGCACTCAATGGGCAATTGGAGCAAACGCAAGTTGTTGATGGAAATCAGTTGAACTTAATTATCCCTATTAGATGAAAAATATTGCCATTGTAGATGATCATACACTATTCCGTTCCTCCTTAGCCGCATGGCTCAATCAAGACAATCGTTTCAATGTTGTTTTGGAGTGCGAGAATGGAAAAGAGTTAACCTTGTTCATGCCTCGCCATGAGGTGGACGTTGTTTTGTTAGACATCCAAATGCCAGAAATGGATGGTGTAGAAACGTGCAAATGGTTGGTTCAACATTATCCAGGTGTCCGGATTCTAGTCGTTTCCTTCATCAAGGATGTGGATGTCATTTACCAGATGATTAAACTTGGAGCGCATGGTTATTTTTCCAAAGAATCCGAATTGGATGAGCTGGCAAATGCGATTGTCTCTTCCGATTACGCCTCTTTCTTTTTCAATCATGGTATGCGGCACATCATTCAAGAGGCCAAAAAATGGGACAAGAAAAAATCAGTCGCCCATACCACTCAACAAGCCGCACAAGCCGTTGATCAGCTGTTTACCACCAGACAACTGGAAATACTGGAATGGGTGAGCCATGGAATGAAGAGCACTGAAATTGCCGATAAATTGGGCATTGACACCCGCACAGTGGAAACCCACCGCCGAAACATCATTGAAAAAACACCTGCAAAAAACATGTTTGGCGCCGTTCTCTGGGGAATCAAAGAAGGTTATATCAACAATCACTTTGAGTAATTAATCTCTAACGATCCAGCGAAAATTAGATCGAAAAACGCTGTTCCCATAACTCACCAAATAAATACCTGGCTTGGGTACATGCCCTTGAATGCGGATGCGCCCACCCTCCTGGACTGCTGAAATCCCCTTGATCTCTTTCCCATTGGCATCAAATACAACTATCCACCAATCATTTCCCAAACAAGTTCCCAACTCGATAAAAACATCCTGCCCAGGAAGAGAAGGATTGGGAAACAACATATGACCTTGCGCTTCGAAATTCAATCCAGCATGGAAAAGAAGTGATTCACCTGTTTTGTCTTGAGCTTGAGTACTAGTCAATGCATTCAGCATAAATAATAAAATCAACAAGGTATTTTTCATGGGTTAAAAATCTATCAACATGTTGAAATCTGGCTCAGTAATTTCCCGGACTTCAATATATCTTTGAGAGGTATGATTTCAAGAAGCACCATAGACCTAATTTATCAAGCAGCATTGATTGAAGATGTTGTTGGAGAGTTTGTAGCTTTAAAGAAATCGGGGAAATCTTACAAAGGGCTTTCCCCCTTCAGCAGTGAAAGAACCCCCTCTTTTTATGTGGTTCCCACCAAAGGAATTTACAAAGATTTCTCTTCCGGAAAAGGAGGCAATGTCGTGGATTTCCTCATGCAGCATCAAAAGCTCACCTATCCGGAAGCGCTAAGGTGGTTGGCGCAGAAATACAATATCCCCATTGAAGAAACGGAGGACAATGAGCAACAAAAAGAAGAAAAATCAGAACGTGAGCAACTTTCCCGCGTTGTAGAATATGCCAATACTTGGTTCCAAAATCAATTGCATGAAACGGAGACCGGGCAGAATATTGGATTGTCATACTTTGAGCAAAGAGGATTTAGAAATGACACCTTAACCAAGTTTCAATTGGGATTTGCCCCTGCCGGTTGGGAAAACCTCAAGAAAGCAGCCTTGGCTGCGGGATACAACACCCAATATCTTGTCAAAGCAGGCCTTCTCAAGGAGAAGGAAAATGAAAATGCGGGACAAGATGCTGAAAACGATGAGCCCAACCGAACCTATGACGCATTCAGGGATCGGGTCATGTTTCCTATCCATTCAGAATCAGGAAAAGTAATTGCCTTTGCGGGCAGAACGTTACAAGCTGATTTAAAAGGAGCCAAATACATTAATAGCCCTGAGAGTGAATTGTTCCACAAGAGCGACATTCTGTACGGTATGCATTTGGCCAAAAACACCATCGTCAAAGAAAATGTCTGCTACCTGGTAGAGGGCTATACGGATGTGATTTCGATGCACCAAGCTGGCGTATCCAATGTTGTTGCATCATGTGGTACAAGCTTAACGGAAGGACATATTAAAAAAATAATCCGATACACCAAGAACATTACTGTATTATTTGATGGCGATGCTGCAGGAATCAAAGCAAGCTTGAGAAGCATTGAGATGATCCTTAAACAAGGTATGAACGTGCGCGTGGTGCTCTTTCCTGATGGAGATGATCCTGATAGCTTTGCCAGAAAACACGACAGTGATTACATACAAGATTTTCTCACCAAAAACGCTACCGATTTTGTTCGTTTCAAAACCAATCTCCTCCTTGAGGAAGCTGGAAAGGATCCTTTGAAACGGGCTGAACTCATTAAAGATATTATTCTTTCCATATCCATCATTCCTGATGTGATACAAAGAGAAGTATACATCCAAGAGTGCAGTCAATTGCTCAATGTATCACAGGAAAGCTTGATTCTTCAATTGAATCAAACCTTAAGAAAACAAAAAGTTCCGGCCTCAGACCTCGCGCAAATTCAGCAAGCGGATTCCGTCATCAACCATGATCAAAGTAATACCATTCCAATCCCTGAATTTTACACCTACTTTCAAGAAAGGGATATTGTGAGATTATTGCTCACGTATGGCGATTATGAGATACAAATCAATGTTGTCAATGAAGACAACGAAGATGTTCAAACAGGGGTTTCATTGGCCGAGTTTGTGATGACCAATATCGAGCAAGATCAATTGCAATTTGAAGAACCCAGATACCGTGAAATCTACCGCCAATACACGCAATTCATACAAGAACTCACCTATCCAGAGCTCAAACATTTCACCTACCACGACAACAATGAAATCAGCCAATCTGTAACAGATTTGATTGCATCGAAATATGAAATCAGCAAAAATTGGGCTGTTCATCACATTTACATAGAGACCGAAGAAAAAAACCTGAGAAAGGCTGCTTTGGATGCTGTAAACCGCCTGAAATTAGCCAAAATAAAAAAGCTGCAAGATGAGATTGTTCAGCAAATACAGGAGCAAATAGAACACACCGAAATAACCGACCAATTGCTTTCCGATAAAATAAAACTGGAAATGGCAAAAGCCAAATTGGCCGAATACTTTGGATCTGTTATTCTTTAATTGGGGCAATTCGCACCAACCAATTAGCGTTGTTCTTTACAACAACTACACCTACCTCCCTTGGATACATCAATGGTTTCAAACCAAACTGAGACAAACCAGGATATTGCCCAAATACTCCTTGAAAAACAGAATACCTGCTATCCGAGAAGCCACTGAAATCAGACTGCCAAGACATAGTTGAAGTATCACCAATGGCACGGTAAATAGACAAACTATCATCCGATATAAAAATTCTTTGTCCCCGTTTGGACATGTACCTTGGCACCAAAGGAAAAGCTGACTCAGCGAGAATCGGCATCCATTCGGGATGTTCTACAGCAATTACTTTGGAGGATGTATCCTTCATAAAAGCCAACATCGCCTTCCAAGGATTCTTGGCAAATACTTGACTACCCACCCAATGTGTACCATCATAGGTTTGAAATTTCCATTGATCATTTTGCCAACTCACCCATGACTCCAATACATTGCATTGGCACAAAGTATCCAATGAAAATACACGTCTTTTCATTTCATCGCGCGCTAATAAAACGTGAGGGTCAGAACTCAACATCACCGAACTCAAAGCGCTCCCAACAATAGAGTCTTCCATTAAAACCGCTTGGTGATTGGCAAGCCATTTGGAATCTTCTACAAAACCTACCCACTCACCTTTGTTGTAATCCAATGCAATTTTTGATTCGGCAGATATACCTACAAATCCGAAAGGAGCATTGCCGTCACATTTGGCCAAAACATTTCTCCACAATGCAATATTCTCTTCATCCAATAGTCTCCATCCTTGTGTGTTTATTGAATGACTGCTCCAAACCAAACAAGACTCCCATTGCAACAAATTAGGAATACCGGACATCAAACGCTCCAACTGTTCCTCACTCCATCGATCTGGAATAGGCAAGAATAAATACCATCCGTCATCTTTCAATCGAACCCAATAAGCACTCTGCCCATTCATCAGATCTTTTACTATTGGATTCTCCGTTTTCCAATTCATCCACAAATTCCAATCTGCATAGAGTTCATCGTGCATTGGCAAACTATCTTGACGCAAATAGTTCAAAAAAACATTACCGTCATTGACCTTAATAACGCCATCTGCATCAGTTGTAAGATTCTCAATAGGATCTGATGTTGAACGGAGATACTTTTGAAAAACCCAGACATAATAAGCACAAGCACCCAAAATTAAAAAAACAAAAATCAATCGAAACAAAACCTTCCTTTGCATGATATAAAATTAGTGCTTTACATTTTCAATATTGAAGACGTCTGATGGACTATTAAACAAGATTTTGTTCAGTATATTGGCCCATGCAAAAGGTAAACCTGATAATCATACTTTTCCTTTTCTTGGTCTCCACTTGTATTGGTCAATCATTGATTTCCATTGAAGTCAAAGACACTCAATTTGACAACCCTTTGGCATTTGTTTTCATGTCTGATTCACTCAGAACCAAAGGAGGACAAACAGACATTAATGGGAAAATTCAAATGCAGCTTTATCCTGGTGATTGTATTTATACACAACTCTATGGATATCAAGATCAAAAACATTTTTGGAAAGGTCAAAACCCCTGGATTCTGCATCTGGAAAGCAATCCACTGGTATTAAACGAACTCATTGTAAAAGTTAAAGATGATCCTGCAATGGGTGTCATCGCCAAAAGCTTAAAAAACGCGCCGCTGAACAATCCTGTCGACCAAATAGACTATCAATTTGAGCAATACTCCAAAATGATTGTTGATTTTGAGCGAATCGAAGGAAGTGAGCTCTCCAAAAAATTTGAAAACAAAAAGCTACTGCTTTCTGAAACAGTAAGCCTTCATCAACACAGAGCCCCTGATCAAAACAAAGAAACCATTTTGGCCAATCAAATGAGTGGATTTGAATTTCCACAAAGCACCATTATCGGTTCGCAATTGCAAAGTTTTTCAGCCTATGAAGCAGACTTTCAGATTTTTGATCGTGTTCTCATTTCACCTATGGGACCTCGGGCTTTGGACCGCTATGAATACCGAATGCTGGATACTTTACACAGCTTATCCGATTCCATCTTTGTCATTCATTTTCAACCCAAAAAAAGATTTCAATCTAACGGTATGAGCGGCGTTATTCACATCAAAACCCCCGAGTACGCTCTTGTTCTTTTATCCGCAGAACCTTATGAAAAGGAGTCTTCTTTTTATATTAAAATACAACAAAATATGGAAAAGAAATACAACTTTTTTTTCCCGTTGGAAATGAACTCCTACTATAAACTCACCCAAAATACACCACAAATTTTTGGAGAGATCCAGACCACATTCAATCACATAGACCTCAGAAACTTCACAGCCAAAGATTTTGATGCCGTAGAATTTGATTTTCCCAAATCAGCCAATGATGTTACTGAATCGTCATGGGAAAAAATCAGGTATCAGCCGTTGTCGAAAGAAGAAAAAAACACCTATATCTTCATGGACAGTTTGGGTAAAGCCAACCATCTTGACGCCAAAGTAAATCGATTGACCAACCTATTCAAAGGGCAAATTAAAATAGGGAAGGTAAATTGGGATTTGTTTCACTTGTATCGATTCAATCGCTTTGAAGGTAGTCGACTCGGGCTCTCACTTTCTACTAATGAACAGTTTCACCCGCATTGGCAAATTGATGGACTGGCCGCCTATGGATTTCGAGATCATCAAAGCAAATGGGGATTGGGTGCTGGTTGGAAATCAACCGACAACCGCATTCAATTCAGAATGGGATACACCGATGATGTTCAAGAGAGTGGAAGCAATCCAATTCCACAGGATCAAAAAAACATCAACCAGCAAGTCTATGAATTTTTCATTACCAAAATGGATTATGTCAAAGGATACAACTTTGATGTTCAATTTCCTTTGGCCAATTCCATTCAATTGCGCTACATCCAATCTCATTTGAACAAAACTCCACATCCCAGCTTTTCTTTTTCTCAGGAAAACGCTCAATACCAATTGACATCCAATAAAATTTTCTTGCGTTGGTCTCCAGGAGAAAAAAGAAGAAGAATATTGGGAAAAGAAATCACCCTAACGGGATATTGGCCAGTATTTCAATGGGGATATACATCAGGCTCCATCAATCATCAACAAAATTTCATCCGACAGCAATTCGAGGTAGAGAAAACCTTTCACTCTGCCTATTGGGGAGATTTAAAAATCAAAGGCGAATGGGGAAAAAACATTCATGTCCTGCCCTTCAATGAGCTAAGCGCACTCAGGGGATCATGGAATAATGACATCAAAATAAACCTATCCGTCCCCTCTACTTTTGAAACAGCCCTCAACAATGCCTGGTACGCGAGAACCTATACCCATTTTTATCTGCGGTACAAATGGAAAACTCCGCTCTATCAACATCCACAATCAGCCCCAAAAATAACCACCATATTCAATGCTGGTTGGGGACGATTGAGTGCGTTGGATCAAGCTATCGAGGGTGTGCGCGACTATCCCAAAGGTTTCTATGAAACCGGAATAGCTGTCAATGATCTATTGATTTCCGCCAGTGGTGGTTTAGGGATAGGATGCTACACCAGACTGGGCCAATACAGCGAAATATCATATCAAAAAAATATCGTTTTCAAAATCGCCACCAATTTCTTGTTTTAATCCTGCCTTTTATCCGTTGGTTTGAGGAATCCTTTTGTATCTTTCCCTCGTGGAAATTTTTGATTTTATTGGAAGTCTTTTCAATCCTGAAAGTATCATCCATTTTGGAGGTATAGCCTTGTTGCTGGTCATCATCTTCGCTGAAAACGGTTTAATCATCGGTTTTTTCCTTCCCGGTGATTCGCTGCTTTTTCTATCTGGTTTGATTTGTGCTACGCAGCCCGAACTGCTGGGTGTGACGGTTGAACAACTCATGCTATACCTTTTCATCTTTGCCTGCTTAGGGAGCACGTTCGGATATTGGTTCGGTTATCACTTTGGCAAAAAAGCACTGGATCGCAAAGAAACTTGGTTATTTAAAAGGAAATATGTCGACATGACCACCGACTTTTATCACAGACATGGTGGAAAGACATTGATACTTGGACGATACCTTCCCATCATCCGCACCTTTGCACCGATTTTGGCAGGAGTAATCAAGGTGAAATTCAAAACCTTCATGTTCTATAACCTACTGGGTGGCGCAATGTGGATTGGAACCATTACCACCGCAGGCTATTATCTCGGACAATTTGAATTCATTAAAAACCACATTGATCTTATCATTCTGGGTTTTGTTGTGGTGACCACGGGGGTGTTGGCCAATACATACATCCGACAGAAAAGAAGAAAAAACAATCAGCAAGATTCTCAATCATGAAATTTGGAACCAAGGCCATACATGCTGGCCAAAAGCCTGACCCCACAACTGGGGCCATAATGACACCCATTTATCAAACTTCAACCTACGTGCAATCTGCCCCTGGTCAACACAAGGGCTATGCGTATGCAAGAGGGAAAAATCCAACAAGAGTGGCTTTGGAAGATTGTTTGGCTGCTTTGGAAAATGCCAAACATGGTCTATGCTTTTCAAGTGGAATGGGCGCTGCAGATGCCATCATCAAATTATTGCAACCTGGTGACGAAGTAATTGCTTCAGATGACTTGTATGGCGGGAGCTACCGCATGTTCACAAAAGTTTTTGCCAAATACGGCATTACTTTTCATTTTGTAGACATGCACGATGAGGTTGCCATAAAAAACAAAATCAATACCCAAACAAAAATGATTTGGGTAGAAACACCAACCAATCCGATGATGAAAATCATTGACATCAAAAGAATGGTTGAGTTGGCGAAAATACATGAATGTGTGTGCGTCATTGACAACACTTTCGCCTCACCTTATCTTCAAAACCCCTTGGATATGGGTGCAGATATTGTGATGCACTCTGCTACAAAATATTTGGGTGGACACAGTGATGTTGTCATGGGCGCTCTTTGCACCAATGATGACAGTTTACACGAACAATTGGCTTTCATCGCCAATTCTTGCGGAGCAACACCGGGACCTCAAGACAGCTTCTTGGTATTGCGTGGATTAAAGACCTTGCACATCCGCATGGAAAGACACTGCTCCAACGGGAAAGCTGTTGCACATTTCATACAAAACCACCCTAAGATTGAAAAAGTATATTGGCCCGGATTCGAGAGCCATCCATACCATGAAGTGGCCAAAAGTCAAATGAAAGATTTTGGCGGAATGATTTCTTTCAGTTTGAAGAATGATTCTTTCGAGCAAGCATCAGTGTTGGCATGTGCGACAAAAGTTTTTTCATTGGCAGAATCTCTGGGAGGTGTAGAATCATTGATTGGACATCCAGCGAGCATGACCCATGCTTCGATTCCCAGAGAAGAGCGAATCAAAACAGGTATTACAGATTCCTTGTTGCGATTGAGTGTCGGGATTGAAGATGAAGAAGATTTGATTGAGGATTTAAAACAAGCACTCGACAAAGTCGTTATTGCATGAGTAAAGAACAAAACATTGCCATCGTAGGTGGCGGATTAGTCGGAAGTTTATTGGCACTTTACATGGCCAAAAGAGGTCATCAAGTCAATGTATTTGAAAGACGATCAGACATTAGAAAAATGAAAATCGTACAAGGCAAAAGCATCAACCTTGCCTTGAGTGACCGTGGTTGGAAAGGATTAGATGGTGTTGGTATCCGGAGTGAAATTGAAAAAGTAGCCCTGCCCATGCATGGTAGATTAATGCACGCCGTTAGCGGTGAATTAACCTATCAACCTTACGGAAAAGAAGGGCAAGCCATTTACAGTGTATCGCGCGGATTGTTGAATCAAACCTTGTTGAATTGTGCTGGAGAATACCCCAATGTTCATCTCAATTTTGAGCACAAGTGCAATGATGTTGACTTAAAAAACAAAACCATTCATTTTGAGCATGACGGGCAAGAAATACCTGTAGGGTATGATCGCTTATTTGGAACGGATGGTGCGTTCAGCGCTGTGCGTTCACGCATGACCAAATTGGATCGCCATGAATACTCACAGAGATACTTGGCCCATGGTTACAAAGAGTTGGAAATCCCCGCCAATCCTGACGGGACACATCAACTGAGAAAAGATTGTTTACACATATGGCCTAGAGGCGAATTCATGATGATTGGTCTTCCCAATCCTGACGGCTCTTTTACCTGCACCTTGTTTATGGCTTATGAGGGAGAAGTAAGTTTTGAAAAAATCAAAACAGAACAGGATGTGCATGCTTTTTTTGACCAATATTTTCCTGATGCCAAGGCTTTGATGCCCGAGTTGATTCAAGACTATTTCAATCATCCCACCGGCAGCTTGGTTATGACACAATGCAATCCTTGGAACGTTGGCGCTGATGTCTGTCTCCTTGGAGATGCGGCACATGCAATTGTACCCTTTTATGGCCAGGGGATGAATTGTGGATTCGAAGATTGCTCTTCGCTCGAAGAAATTTTACAAGCCACCAATGAAAATTGGGAAGAGGCCATTCCTCAATTTGCCAAAGAACGCAAACCCAATGGGGATGCCATCTTAGAATTGGCTTTGCGCAATTACATTGAGATGCGCGATCTCACCGCCGATCCACGTTTCTTGTTACAGAAGAAAATTGAGGGTTGGTTTAGCACAAAACATCCCGATAAATGGATGCCTCTTTACTCGCAAGTTACCTTTAGCCACATTCCTTATCACATTGCATTGGCCAATGGGAAAAAGCAAGATGAAATCATGACTCAGGTATTGGACATGCCCAATATAGAGGAAGTTTGGAACAGTGAGGAGGTTGAAAACAAATTGCTAAGTTTAATTCAGTAAAGCATTTTCCTTTCATCTTTGTCTAAATATTCAGAGATGAGAATTTTGTTATTTTTCCTTTTCACGCTGTCTCAATTTTGTCTTTTAAGTCAAAGACAATTAAGGCCTTTGCATGCTGAGCCAGACTACTTGGATCATGGCTGGTCATTTGGTGGAGGTGTTACTGGCATGCTGCCCTACCAAATCAAAACACCGATTCAACGCTATGACACCATTCAGAGGGTTCCTGTTCTGGTATATGACGGAAATATCTTTGCCACCCCCAAAGCGGGATGGGCGGTTGAAGCCAACAAAATGTGGTTCAAAACCAAATGGAATTACTTCGACTATTGGGAGGCTGGAGCGCGTTACTATTGTTTGCGTGGGTTGGAAAGATTCAATGGGAATTATCCAGGAAAATCAACCGATGAAGGCATAGCCTCTGACCGAAAGACCAAATTCAATTTGCATACCATAGGTATTGAGGCTCGTGCCATTGATATGCGACAGTTCACTGACCGCACTTGGTTTCATCATGGCCCAGTTTTAACTGTAGATTATCAAGCATTTCAAAGCATCAAAAAGAAAAACAATGAGTTTATACCACTACCGGAGGCAATGCCCTCAAGGTTGAGCGGTGGCATCAACTACCAAATTGGATTGGGTAGAAAAAAATTCCCTGGCCTCTTTGTCCTTTATACCATTGAAACACCTCTATTCACTTTTTACCCTTGGGAAGAAAAATGGCCAAACATGAAGGTGCTCAATACCAATTGGCAACCCATCCTCTTCACTGCTCGGCTAATCCTTCTCAAGAAAAGACCTTCCAAATCTTGTGAAAACCGACCCAACGTCAACGTTGAAATCGACAAGGATGACCCAGGAAAACACAGCCGAAAAAATGGCTTATTCGAGGAAAAAATCAAACGCGTAAAAGTGAGAAAGCGGAATTAATCTTTTGTATCTTGACACAACTCAATCAAAACACCATTCGTTGATTTTGGGTGTAAAAAAACGATTATCTTTCCATCTGCACCTGATTTTGGTTCCGGGCTTAATAGAACAAAACCCTCTTTTTCCAACCGGCTCATCTCAGCATAAATATCATCTACATCAAATGCAATGTGGTGAATACCTTGTTTATTCTTTTCCAAATACTTTGCAATAGGGCTATCTTCATGAATGGCCTGCAACAACTCTATCTTGCTTTCACCCACTTGAAAAAAACTGGTCATGACACCCTCACGCTCCACCACTTCCATTTTGTATGGAGCCGAATTCAATAGTTTTTCAAAAAGGGAATTGGATGCCTCTATGTCTTGCACCGCAATTCCCAAATGTTCGATTTTCTTTATCATTTACCATTTCTTTAAATACAAAAACTCTGAACCTCATATAAAACAAAAGACATTCATCAATTGTAAAAGTACAACACCCCAGTGGCTGAATCAAAAGTGTAATTGTACTGCAATAAGTTTTGTGAAGCTGATCCTTCGACTATTGTACCATCGGTTAATAGCCACTTGGAATCTCCACAAGGATCTTGGATAAAAACCCTATTATCATCAACAACGCAGATACACGGATCGTCTGGATTGTGCGTGCTTCGGGCATCATACACGTTAAATTCCTCTTGATTGATACGATAAATTATCAACTTGACAGTACCTCCATCAAAGTATAGAAATCCGGTCGCCACAGACAAATCAAAATAAGACGGCTCATTGATGTTGATGGTAAAAGCAAAACTTACCTCCGGCAACAATTGACTTCTATTGCAACGATCACAACCGCCAATGGTAAACATCAATAACGATATGAATACAATTCGTTTCATTTCTTAGCCACTGTTGGAATAAATGGTTTTACATAAACAGGCTCAAAGTAAGCCAAGTCAACCGGGTTGCCCAAATCAATACTTCCATGGAACACAGAAAGAATACTGGGAAGCACATCTACAAAAATAGTTTGATCTGGCAACAATGATTTCAACTTTGAGGCATTCTCACCAATTACCATCAATGGACTATTGGACAATTCCCTTGCAAATTCTTCATCAACTATGATTGCCTCAGCTGCGGTCAATGATCCGTCCAAATTTCGCCATGCACCAAAAACTTCATTTCGACGTGCATCCATTACCACCAAAACAGGCCCTTGAAATTCGCTTGTATTTTGAGACAACATCATTTGCAAACCTGAAACAGCAAACAGTGGAATATTCAATGCCATTGCCAATCCCTTGGCTGCTGCAACTCCTATTCTTAATCCCGTATATGAACCAGGACCACTGCCAACAACTACCGAACGCAAATCTGAAAATAGTACTCCAGAAAACTTCAACAATTTCTCTATCTCTTGGTGTAAAATTTCAGCATGCAAAAAATCTTCACTTACTTGATCAAAACTCCCCAAAAGCTGCGACCCATGCCACAACGCTAGACTGCAATTTTTTGAAGATGTATCAATCCCTAAAATCACTTTTCCTCCTTCAACTCAATTTCACCTATGGAAACTACATCCCCATTGTTCAATGTTTTTGCAACTTCATCATATGGTCCCGTAATAACCTGCTCATCCTTTGATACCCCATCCATTATATGAATGAATTGATCATCTTGAACACCGGTCTTTACATATTTCACCTTGGCCTTTCCATTGCCATCCAAAACAAAAACACATGTTCTCATTTCATCTGACTTCAAACTATCGGGTCTAGTGGTAACCGCTTTGATGGGAATACTCATCACTTGCTCTACTTTCTCTGAAAGGATATCAACTGTTGCTGTCATGCCTGGTCTAAAAGGAGAATCCGTACCTCCAGCTTGTAACAAATGCTGATACGATTCAGGAAGGATGCTAATCTTAACAGAGAAATTGGTGACTTGATTGTTTGTCGATCCAGCCATTGAACCTGTTGTCATTAAATTCAACGCAGTATTGCCTATTTCTGTAACGATTCCTTTAAACTTTTCATTTCTGAAAGCATCAACTGCAACAATAGCTGTATCTCCCAATTGTACGCGGACGATATCACTTTCATTGACTTCAACATTAACCTCCATGTTGCTTAATCCCGATATCTTCATGATCACATCGCCGCTGGTCATGTTGTTCCCCAATACGGCCTCACCTACTTCTTTGGTCAATGCGGTCACCGTTCCATCAATGGGAGAAAGAATGGTTGTTCTTTTCAAATTATCAGAAGCCTCATTTCTACTGGCTTCAGCACTGGCAATTGCAAACTCAGCGCTTTTCACACTCTCCATGGCCGCTGAAACCTCTGCGTTGGCCGTTTCATATACTGATCTAGCATTGTCCATCTCTGCTGTTGAAATGGCCTTCTCTGCATACAGTTTTTCATTTCTTTTGAATGTCAGCTCCTGCAGTTTGGACTGAGCTTGCGCCTGCAACAAACGCGCTTTGGCGCTGCTCAAATTGCTTTTAGAAGAATTAAGCGTTGCCTCAGCTCGTTGCAAAGCTGAAGTATACAAATCAGGATTTATTCTCACCAACAATTGACCTTTGACCACATGATCTCCTTCCTTTACTGGTAATGCTACAATTTGACCACTGACATCTGATTGTATTTTCACCTCTGAGGATGGTTGAACTTTTCCACTGGCACTCACCTTTTCTATGATCGTTCTCACGGCCGGCGTCTCTGCCTGAACATGACGCTCTTTTTTATCCTTGGTTAACCATGTCACCAATACAATCAAAAGCAGAACAATTCCTGCAATGATCCAATTTCTTTTTCTTTTATTCTTCATGGTTGAAGTTGTATGGGTTGATTCAAATAAAAATTTAAAATATTGCGTTTAAAAACAAAGTCAACTTTGGACCTCACCAATTGAGCTTTGGCTATATCCAAACGATTTCTGGCTATGCTCAGTTCGGTTGCGTTGATTAATCCGTTGTCATACCTGGTTTTTGACCATTGATAGGATTGTTCATTTGATTTAAAGCTAAGCTCATTGGCCCGGTAACTTGAAATAGCAGCTTCTGCATTGGTATAAGCCGACTCAATATCCATCTTCAACTGCTGCTTGGCCAACTCCCAATTCAACTTGGCATTTTCCACTCCCAGCCTCGACCTTTGAATGTTGGTATGATTCTGAAATCCATTAAAAATTGGAACGGTCAAAGAAAAGAAAAAAGATCGATTGACATTGTCCCTCATCTGCGCATCAAATGATTTAACGGCATAATCGTCTGAAAAATAAACCTGCTGAGGAATGGACAATACAACATCATTGGTTCCCATTACTGTTCCGATTGGATAACTCAATAAATCAGGATTGCCTGTTATCACACGCGCAGCACCTGAATAACCTGTACCAAGCGATAAAGAAGCAGATAATCTTGGCGCCACGCCTGACTTGGCCTGTTTGTAATTGAATTGCGCCGATGCAATAGCAGCCAAGCTGGATTGAATACTAGGCTGACTTCCCAAGGCCGTTTCAATAACCAATGATTTTGGAGGCAATTGATCACTTACTCCAAAAAGCGCTATATCAGGAAAAGAAGCTTGAAACATTTGCGATTGCTTATCATCCAATCGCATAACCTGAATCAAGGTCAACTGCGAAACTTTCAAATTGTTCTCAGCGACAACCTGACTTGCCAAGTCCGACATGTGCTGTGCCTCCATCTCAGACAACGTTCCTGAATTGATTGTCCCTATCTCATACAGTTTTTTCAAACGATTCAACTGTTCCAGCGAATTGTCTGCCGTGCTCTGCGCAATCTTCAGCAACTCTGAAGTGAGCATAACATTCAAAAAAGCATTGGCCGTTTGTAAGGCAATCTGATTCTTCACATTCTCTGCATTCCACTGACTTGCAGCCACATCTGATTTGGCCTTTTGATAATTGAACCAATTCTGTCCACCCGTAAATAAATCTATCGAACTAGACACCCCGAAGCTGTTGCTCTGAATGCGCTCACTCGCAAAGCTATTGGTGAATGGGTCAATGCGCTGTCCCCAGTTGTAACCGTGACTCGCTTGTCCATTGATATTGGGCAACATGGTTCCAACAGCAGTCCATTGTCCATAAGACGTAATCTGCTCATTGATTAATGCCTGCTGCAATTGAATATTATTGCCTATGGCCTGATCAACACACTTTTCCAATGTCCATTGAGCAATGGAAAAAGAATGTAAGAATACCGATAAGAAAACGATGATAAAAATTCGCATGGTGCTAAAGTACGATGGCACCTCTTTCATTGCGTTGGATTATACAATTTTAGGATTAAAATCCAATCACCTCAATCTCTACCCGTCGATTGAACTCCAATTCCTCTTCAGTCTGAGGGTTGGGATATTTAACAGCCTCGCGTCCTCTTCCCATGGTGCTCAATCGATGCTTGGATACACCGTGATTAATTAAATAGTCCTGGATATTCTCCGCACGCTTTTTGGCTAAAGCTATCAATTGAGTATCACTCAACTTGGTTTCCGCATTGGCATTCACATGACCAATGATTCTTACACGAACACTGGGGTGCATATTCATAAACTCCAACAACGACTGAAGCGCATCTACAGATGAGAAATAAATGTTGGTGTTGTCTCCCAAGAAAACGATTCCCTCAGCTACAAAAGTTGCGCCTTCTGATAAAGGCATCATTACAACCTGCTTTTGGGAATTGGTAACATCCATTGGAAACAAATGAAAGAAATAAGGCAGGTAGTTTTTTGCTAAAATTGCCCCCTTCAATTCGCGATAGGGATAAGCATCAACTGACTTACCATCCAAAGAAACAACCTCCAATTCCCCGGTATCCAGACGACCTGAGATTCGGCCCACGGGATTTAAAACCAATTGATGGTCGTCAGATTGAATAGAAAAATAAAAAGGCTTCATCACTTCCTCACCATCATAATCCGCCCGTTCTTTTACAAATCTAGGCTGAGCGTATGTTGTCAAACAAGACAATAAGACAAATAGGATAATGACTACATTTTTCATTTTTTAATCTTTAAAAAACGAAATGATTCTTTTTCTAAAAAAAACCAATCCGCCAATGAGGAACAAAAGGTAAGGCAAAAACATAAGATATACAATACCCGTATTCAAACCTTCTGCTATTCCACCATTATCGGCTGAAGCCTGTTCAGCGGTTACGCGGCACATCGCACATTGCGCTTGACCCCAAGCAGACCAAGTCATTACCGCAACAATCAACAGTGCTTTTTTCTTCATTGGTAGTAAGGTGATATCATTAAATAAACCACAACTCCAGTCACTGCAACATAAAACCAAATGGGCCAAGTCCATTTAGCCAAACGCTTGTGTTCCGCGTATTCACCAATCAAAGCACGATATGCACTAAATAAAATAAAAGGTAGAATTACAGCGGCCAAAATGATGTGACTAATCAATACAATGTAATAAAAAACTTTAAAATCGCCAGCGTAAGCGGTCTCACCTGAAAAAATGTGGTGACCGATGTATGACACCAAAAATCCAATGGACAAAATCATAGCGGACATCATCAAACGCTTGTGCGCCCTATAATTCTCTTCTTTTACCATCCACAATGCAAGCACCAACAGCACAGAAACGGTGGCATTAATCACAGCATTGATATCCGCAAACAGATGTTTGCTGAAGGGAAGTTCTACATCCAACTTGATGTACTTTAATGCAACAACGGCAACAAATACAACAGCGGACACCAAGTAAATCAGGAATTTGGCCTTGGCATCATTCTTTTTAAAAGTAGGTTCTAGCATAAAACAAATTTAATCTTCTTCAGACATTAACACACTTAAATCTTTGATTAATTCATCCACAGCTTTGGTGGAGGTACCATCATAATATCCCCTAATGTGAAAATTCTTGTCTATGAGCGTGAGCTGATCGGTATGAAAAAAACCACCATCCGCATCAACGGAAGGAAATGCACTCAATAAATATCCTTGCTGAGCAAGAGAATAAACAGTACTATCTGCATTCACAAAAGTCCAAATTGAAAAATCAGCACCATGTGTTCTTGCATAGGACTTCAATACTTCCGGTTGGTCATACATAGGATCTACTGTATGTGAAAGCAAGGCTACCTTTCCTTGCCACTGCTTGTTTTTTATCTCATCTTGAATACGGGCCATCTGAGAAGTCATGATGGGACAGATGCTCTTGCAGCGACTAAAAAAAAACTCAGCTACAAAAACCTTCCCTTTAATCTGGTCAAATGAAAAGCCTTTGCCCTCTTGGTCTCTTAGTCCGTAAAATTTGGGTATAGTATAGTAAACGGTATCTCCTTGAATAACATCATGTGTTCCCAAAAAAGGCAATCGATCTTGGTCCCTGCAACCCCAAATCGAGAAAACCATCACAAGCAAAAAAAAACTACTCCGCTGCATGTCTCTCCTTATAGCGCGCTATATCGACTTCCTTTTTTAACAAAGCAATATCTTCAATGATGCTTTGCATATGATACTCCGTGTTCCCATATAAGCCTCTGATATGACCCTCTGTATCCACCAATCTGAATCTGGCTTCATTGGACAAATCTTGAATAAAAAAGCTGTGCTTTTCAATGATTTTGACAACAGAATCATCAGCCATTAAAAATTTCCACTTACCATCAAATTTATTGTACTTGGTTAAACCCTTGAGATAGGCTTGCACTTGATCTTTGCTCAAGGAGTCTGGCTTTCTAGAAATCACTACCAACCCAATATCCGGTTCATTGCGGTACTTGAAATTGACATTGAGCAGTCGCTCTGTGATTTTACCAATGTGCGCATCCGACAGGTCATAAAAGCAAGCCAACCATACTTTCCCTTTCAGTGCATTCAACTCAAAAGGTTGAAAGTTTTCATCCATCAGAATGGCATTGGAAACTTTGTGCTCCAAATGCACGGTATCGCCCTCCAAATGTGTTGCATCGAAATAAGGCAATGTATTGAAATGGTGTTTTCCCATTACCCCGAAAAATATTACCCAAATGAGTGGAAATAAAAAAAGTACACCGATGAGTAAGGTGTACTTTTTCCAATTAGATGCTTTCATGCTTATTAAACCACTATCTCCAAGTTGAGTTCAATTCTTGAAAAGAAACTCCTTCATAAAGACCGATAAAAATCAAATAAAGGATGAATAAAGCATAGGGAAGTAAAACCACGTACTTCAAGCTTTTCTTTTCATCACCCAAGTGCATAAAAATCAAAACAATATAAGCAGCTTTAACCAAAGTCAAAACGATAAAGCCTAACTTGATGGTTTCCCAAGTTACCGTACCATTGCGTTTGAAGAAAACGCCCATAAACACTTCAATGATTGTAATCACTGTCAATAAAACAGTGACATTGTACAATTTTTTACGTATTGCCTTACCCTCCTCATTCGTATGGGAGTTGTTAATAGCGTAACTGTCGTTTACAATTAAATCGTCTCTTTCCATGATCTTATGATTATACTAAATAGAAGAATGTAAATACAAATACCCAAACCAAGTCAACAAAGTGCCAATACAAACCAATCTTCTCGATGGTTTCATAATGACCTCTTCTGTCAAACTCACCGCCCAAAGCCATTAACCAAACAATGATGTTGATGACCACTCCTGAGAATACGTGGAAACCGTGGAAACCAGTAACGAAGAAGAAGAAGTTCGCGTACTGCTGTTGAACAGCATACTCATTTTTGTGCATGTTGGCACCAAACACAACAGTCTCGTTGGCTTTGGCTTCCCACAACTTTTTGCAATCCTCACCGGTTACCTTCACCTTGCGGATGTCTTTATCATCCTTAAGCTCTAAAACGTACTTGTTTAGGATAAGTGCTTCAGGGTGCATACTAGCGGCATCCACATGGGCCTCTGCTGCAACTTCTGAACCATGCGCTGCGTGTGCATCATGTCCATGAGCATCTGCGGCTGGGGCAGCGTGGCCGCCTTCCAATGCATGCTCATAAGCATGACCGAATTCAGACTCCATGTGCACCCAATTTCCTGCATTTAATGTCATTTGAACCTTTTCACCATTTTCCATTTCACCGGTAACAGTTAAAGATTTATTCACTTGGAATCCACCACCGGAACCGTGAATAAAGTGAGACCACTCCCAAGCTTGAGAACCCAAGAAAAAGAATCCACCAATGATGGTGTATCCCAACCACTTGATAACACCAGCTTTGTCTCTTCTGTGTCCTGCTTCTACAGCCAACACCATGGTTACTGAGGAGATGATCAAAATAAAAGTCATCAATGCCACGTACATCAGAGGATACGAACCGTGCAAAAAAGGCAACGATTCAAATACCTGCTCACCAACGGGCCAGGGATCAGCGCTGGCGTGTCGAATTACGCCGTAAGCAGTCAAAAGTCCTCCAAATGTCAATGCGTCTGATACTAAGAAGTACCACATCATCATCTTACCGTAAGAAACACCAAATGGTGAGGCATTACCACCCCACATTTCGCCTTTAGTTAAATTTTGTGTATGTCCAGCCATGGTTTATGGTTTTCGGTTGCAATGTTAAGCATAAATCCATAAAAAAAGAAAACCCTTGATGAATTTAATCAAGGGTTTTTCCACGTTGATATGCTCAAGAAATATTTAGTAGATGAAAAATAGAAAGGCAAACAAATAAATCCACAAGACACCCATGAAATGCCAATACATTCCATTCGCATAAAGGGACATGTAATTCTCCTGACTTAAAGCACCTATTCTCAAACGGTTAAGATTAACAGCAAGGTAAATCAATCCAAAAAATAAGTGAATCAAATGCACATAAACCAATATGCTGATCAATGCTCCTGAGGCATTAAAAGTGGACATTACTTCAGTGGTTTTGGGTTGCGTATGATTAACATCAGAATCAGCGTAAAACTCTCCATTCCACAATACCAATGGTGCATTACGGTATTCTATCCAATAATCAACACCGTATTCCCCTGTGAATTTACCCAATGGATTCCACTTGTAGGACTTCAACCCTTGCTCATTCTGTGTAATGGTGTATCCCATTCCTTTATCTTTCAGTCCTGCCCATCCTGACATCTGAGTAATTGTAAATACAATCCCAAGAACCAATGTTGAAAAGACGCCAATCATCGCATTTTTTACACTACCGGATTTCAAAGATCGCACTGCCCAATATATGGTTGCACTCGATACAACCACAGATGCAATACTCAACCAAAAAGCAGTGGGTACATGAACATGCATCCACATCAATTTGCCTTTTAATACAATCAACGCACTGGTTACACCCCCAAAGAGCATTACCACTGCAAAGATGATAAACCACATCATCATCTTCTTGGTTCTCAATTTGACTTCTGGGGTAACAGAATCAAAAACATCCATTTCCCCATTTTTTATTACGTCTTCCATTTTCAAGAATTTTATATTCGATTAAATACTTCCGCAAGTTGCACCACAGGTAGATAAACAAAAGAAGAAAACATCAAAGATTTTGCATCTTTTATTTCACAACTCTTAAATAGTCTGTATGCGTAATAAGACATCATGATTCCCATGAGTACGGAAACAATGGCTGCTACGTCACCTACCATTGGCTGTTGAATGGGCAATGCCCATGGCAAAAGCGAAACAGGGATACAGAAAAGCGTGTAAATTAATATCTGAAATGCACTTCGCTTGCTTCTACCATCTTCAAACGGCAATAGCTTGTATCCCGCTCGAGCGTAATCATCCTGAAGAACCCATGCAATGGCCCAAAAGTGAGGAAACTGCCACATGAACTGAACCGCAAACAACATTCCTGCCTCCAAACCAAAATTACCTGTAGCCGCAACATAACCAATCATGGGAGGCAAGGCTCCAGGAATGGCTCCAACAAAAACAGCGATACTGGAAATTCTTTTCAAAGGTGTATACACAAAGACATAAAGCACAAATGCCGACAAACCCAATACGCCAGATGCCAAATTTAATCCGCCCCACAAAATCCCAACGCCAATGATTGCGGCCGATACTGAAAGAATAGTCGCCAATTTCAAGGTCATTCGATCCTGTGGTAGGGGCCTATTCATGGTGCGGTGCATCAACTTGTCCAACTCTATTTCCCAAACCTGATTCATTCCATTGGAACCTGCTGTCAAGAGAACTCCTCCAATAACCAAGAGGGATAATGCTTCCCAATCCCACACCTGCACGCCCATGCCGTATCCAGCAATGGCCGATACAATGACCAAAGAAGACAATCTCAATTTGAATAAGGTAGCGATGTCACGACCCAAAGAATGCTTCTGTACAATATTCTGTTCACTCATGAAGGCCACAAAAGTACAGTCAAAAAAGCCTCATTGTATGCCGTTGCTATCCTTTTCAGGCATCATTTTTAGAAGCCCGTCTGCACCGCTCACTGCAGTACTTTACCTGATCCCAATCCCGTTCCCATTTTTTCCGCCAAGCAAAAGGCTTTTGGCATACTTGACAGACTTTTTCAGGCAGGTGTAATTTTTTATGCGCCATTGCCTTTTCTCCACAAATGAACCCAATGATGAATGGCCATTCCTCCACTAACCGCCACATTCATGCTGTGTTTGGTTCCAAATTGTCTTATTTCCCAGCAAGCATCACAAAGCCTTATTGCTTCTTCACTCACTCCGGAAACTTCATTCCCAACCACAAGGGCTGTTGGTTCTGCTATTTCATTAACATCATCCATAAATATGGATCCGTGAACTTGCTCCAATCCAATGATTCGATAACCCCTGGATTTCAATTCTTCCAAAGCATCTGAAATGGAATCAAAATGCTTCCAAAACACACTCTCAGTAGAACCCAATGCCGTTTTCAAAATCTCCCGATGCGGGGGTATAGGGGTATATCCGATACAATACACAGCTTCTATTCCCATTGCATCGGCAGTTCTAAAAAAACTACCGACATTCAAACCACTTCTCAATTGATCTAAAACCAAAACCAAAGGGAATTTATCTTGACTCCTAAAAACATCAGCGTCTACCCGTTCAAGTTCCGCCATTTCTTTCTTGATGAATTCTTGCATCATCTCCATGACCAAACCATTGGCAATTGTGCATATACTCCCGGATGGTCCATCATATTCTTCATTTGCTTCCAAACTGGATAATGCGAACCGGACATCTCCTTTAACATCAAGTCAGACTTGGCTTCTGATACATCATTGAACAATGCTTCAAAAGGATCCTGCATTTCGGGCAATACCTTAACATTGTCCTTTAATTCAACACCAAGCTCACTTGCTGCATAATTCAAAGCATCTGACAATCCGCCCATTTCATCAACCAAACCCAGTTTCTTTGCATCTAATCCTGTCCAAACACGACCCCTTGCAACGCTGTCCACTTGGTTAACAGTCATTTTTCTTCCTTGGGATACCCTAAGCAAAAAATCATCATAAATCTGCACAATCATTTCATTCATGCGCTGCATTTCAAAATCATCAAACGGTTTACTTACACTGAAGAAATCAGCATGGGGGTGCGTTTCATAACGATCAAAAGTAATTCCCAACTTGTGGTCCAACATGTTCTGTAAATTGGGTATGATTCCAAATACACCAATGCTTCCTGTTATGGTCTGGGGATTGGCAAAAATCTTATCCGCAGAACACGAAATGTAATACCCGCCTGAAGCGGCATAATCACCCATGCTCACAATCAATTTCTTTCCAGCCTGTTTAATCAATTCTGTTTCTCGCCATATCACATCTGAGGCCAATGCACTTCCTCCTGGTGAGTTGACTCTTAATACAACAGCTTTTACATTCTCGTCCATTCTTGCTTTTCTCAAAGCACTGGCAATTCTATCACTTCCTATAACATCATCTGAACCTTTGCCTGATTGAATTTCACCCACTGCGTAAACCAAAGCAATTGAGGCATGATCTGCTGGCATCTCAGCAACAGGATCTCGCTTTAAATCATGATAATCTGCGTAGTCTATCTTGGGCATCTTGTCCGTTAAAGCCATTCCCAACTTCTCATTGACCAAAGCCATCATCTCGTCGTAATGCTTCAATCCGTCTATAACACCATCCTCAACAGCGTTTTTGGGGTTAACGTACCGCAATTCCGTGGCCGCAGCATTTAACTTCTGCGCATCTAAGTTTCTGGATTTTACAATCGCTCCAATCATTTCTCCCCAAACACCGTCCATAATACCCTTCATTTGTTCCTTGTTGGGCTCAGACATTTTTTCATACAAAAATGGCTCAACTGCACTCTTATACTTATTGTCCCTACCGCGAATAACTTGTGCATCCACTTCTAAATTGTCCAATAATTTTTTAAAGAACATTACCTCTGCATTCAGTCCAGTCCAAGTAAACATTCCTGTTGGATACATATACACTTCATTGGCTGCAGAAGCAATATAATAATCGGCCTGGGTATAATTTTCACCGTAGGCCAATACCCATTTGCCTGAACTCTTAAAATTATCAATCAAAGTTCTCAAATCTTTCAAAGTACTAGGAGCGCCGCTAACACCGCCTAACATTAACAATACCCCTCCAATCTTTTCATCTTGTGCGGCGTATTCCAAATCGCGTTTTAAAAAATCCAAATAAAGCTCATCCTTTTTCTGAAATGAATTGAAATCAAAGTTTAATCCGTTGTCATTGCCCCTCTCAAGAACCGGCTTGTTCAAATTAATTTGGAGCACACTTGTTTTCTCTATGGGCTCAGCGCTTCCACCAGATGAAACGGCAATCAACCCAATAACGAATAAAACAAAAATAATTCCCGCTACAAAAAAAGCAATTAATGTTCCCAATGCCGAAGCCAAAAGCGTTTTTCCAAATCCCATAAATTCGATTTTAATGCTACGAATCTAAATCGTTTTTCAGCTATTTGGTGCTACTTTCGTAACCATGATGGAGGAATTGGTTTTTTTTAGCATAGGAGGTAATTTGGGAGATCGAATGGCACTTCTTGAGGAGACTTATGATTTTATAGATTTCAATATTGGGGACATTCTAATGAAATCTAAAATATATGAGACCGCTGCTTGGGGAATGGATGTTGATACACCCCCTTTTCTCAATCAAATTTTAGGAGTGAAAACCACGATGACTTTGTCTCAAATTGAAAAAGAGATTCAAGAGATTGATGAGTATTACGGTAGGCAACGCGTTGGGGACGGTTACCACAATCGTGAAATGGATGTTGATGTACTATATTACAAAAATGAAACACATGAATTGCCATTGGTTGTTCCCCATGGAAAAATAGCAGAAAGGGCTTTCATCCTTCATCCTTTGGCTGAAATTGCCCCTGATTTAAGGCATCCAACTACAGGACTAACCAGCACGGAAATGCTAAAGAAATGCACTGATCTTTCCGCAGTAAAAGTTTTATGAACATTTGTCCCTATCAATATTTGGTGATTGAAGGGAACATCGGTTCCGGCAAAACTTCTTTGGCTCAAATACTTTCGCAAGATTGGAACACTTCACTTGTTTTAGAGGAATTTACTGACAACCCCTTCCTTGCCAAGTTCTATGAATCTGCTGATCGTTATGCATTTCCGCTAGAACTAAGTTTTCTTTCCGAAAGATTTGCCCAGCTCAAAAAAGAAGTCAACCGCGATATTTTTCAACCCAGAGTTATTGCCGATTATTTCATCTCCAAATGTCAAATTTTCGCTTCCAATAATCTAAAGGATGATGAATGGCAATTGTTCAATAAAATGTTTGACATTGTTTCCAATAGCCTCCCCCAACCAGAAATCATCGTTTATCTCTATGTTAATACAGACAGATTGCAGGAAAACATCAAAAAAAGAGGTAGAAGCTACGAACAAAAAATCAGCGACCAATATTTGAACAACATTCAATCCCAATATCTTCAGTACTTTCAACAGCATCCGGAGTTAACCATTCTTATGTTGGACACCTCTGAAATTGATTTTATTGCCGAACCCAACTGGATTCAAATCATTAAAAAGTACATTGTACAAAAATACAAACCAGGGATACATCGAATTATGATTTCCCAAACCGAAAAGGCATGAATAACTTACCATTCAACACTTTTGAATTAGAACAATATTTTGACCGGCTTTGGCCCATCTGCAGAAGCATCAGTGGAAATGGGCTCAGATCTTCATTCAACATTCTTCAAGAGATTATTCCCTTGTCTTTAAAAGAGTATCCTACAGGAACGCAGGTCTATGACTGGGAAATTCCAAAAGAATGGAACATAGAAGATGCCTACATCATCGATCCAGAAGGAAAAAAAATATGTGATTTTTCGCAAAATAACCTGCATATTGTCAATTACAGCATTCCTTTTGAAGGTGAACTCTCCTTTGAGGAATTGCGAACTCATCTGTTCACCATTGAAAACCAACCCGACGCCATTCCATACATTACATCCTATTACAAGGAGACTTGGGGGTTTTGTATCAGTTGGAATGAGTTGCAAAAACTACCCAAATCAGGAAATTACAAAGTTGTCATTAAAAGCAAACTAGAACCAGGAGCCATCACCGTTGGAAGCGCTTTATTAAAAGGAGAAACAAATCAAGAAATCCTATTGTCCACTTATCTGTGTCACCCCAGCATGGCCAATAATGAGCTCAGCGGACCATTGTGCATGGCCTTTCTATACAAAGCGTTGGCTGCAATTCCCAATCGGCGATATACTTATCGCTTTGTCATGGCGCCTGAAACCATTGGTGTCATTGCTTATTTGTCGGACCATGGAGAAGCAATGAAAAAAAATACTGTGGCTGGTTATGTTTTGACATGCTGCGGAGATGAGGCTCCTTTTGTTTTTAAACAATCAAAAAACCCTAGTGGTTTTCTCGAAAAGTGCACAGAACACGCATTGAGTCATTCCGAATTGACATACACCACCATTCCCTTTGCTGTAGGGGGTTCTGATGAAAGGCAGTATTGCTCACCGGGCTTCAACTTGCCGGTTGGATCCATCACCCGATCCATGTATCACAGATACAAGGAATACCACACCTCATTGGACAATAAATCCTTTGTCTCTTTTGAGGCCATGGCAAAAACAATAAAAACCTATTATCAATGCATTCAGACCATGGAACAAAATATCACTCCAGTGTGCTTGGTTCCCTATGGTGAGCCCAGAATGGGAAAAAGAAATCTTTTACCTTCATCCATTGAACCCAATGACAAAAGGCGAAAAGACATCGATAGAATGTTCCACCTTATTTCTTGGGCAGATGGTGAACATGATTTGATTTCCATCGCCGAAAAAAGGAATGAAAGCATAGGAGATTATCAATCCATCTTAAAACGATTGATAGATGAAAAATTGATCGCTGTGAAATGAGTTCAGGAGTTACCATTGTCATACAGGCCCGCATGGGGTCATCTCGGTTACCGGGTAAAATGCTGATGCCCTTGCACCAAGAAAAGTCATTGCTTTATTGGCTTATTGAGCGTATAAAACAAAATCATTCTACACAAAATATTGTCGTTGCCACCTCGGAACATCACCAAGATGATCCCATAAAAGCAGAATGTGACACCTTGGGAATAGCTTGTTTTAGAGGCAGTGAATGGGACGTGCTGAGTAGATTTTATCAAGCGGCTCAGTTGTTCTCCAATCCACTTGTCATGCGCATCTGCGGCGACTCTCCATTGATATCTGGAGAAATTATCGACTTTGCCGTGCAGCAATTTCAAGAAAGAAATACAGACTACTTCTCCAACGGAAATGAACCTCCACACTTTGCTGAAGATGGATTCTGCGTTGAACTTTTTTACAACAAAGATTTAAAAGATGCATTTGATAATGCCGTCTGGCTGAGTGAAAGGGAACATGTCACTCCATACATTAAGAAAAATAGCACATTAAAAAAGGCTTGGCAACAATTCCGAAAAGAATACTGCTACAAGCTCTCTGTAGATACTCCAGAAGACTTTGATCAAGTTGTCTGGTTATTTTCAAAAATGACAAACCCTTTAACCTCGGGGATGGACGAGATACTTCAGATCATTGCTGACCATCCAGAAAAATTCAGCATTACCGGCAAGCTGAATGAGGGGTATCAAAAAAGCATACAAGAAGATCGTAAAGTGAAGTAAAATGGACAAGGATCTACACTATATGAAGTTGGCCATTGCTGAAGCCAATGAAGCATTGAAAAAAGATGAAGTTCCCATTGGATGCGTTATCGTTTGTGAAGACCGAATCATCGCTAGAGGACACAATCTAGTGGAAAGATTGAAAGATTTCACTGCACATGCCGAGATGCAAGCTTACACCGCTGCCTCTGAATATCTAGGCGGAAAATCACTTGAAAAATGTACACTGTACGTAACACTCGAGCCTTGCGTGATGTGCGCTGGAGGAGCTTATTTGACCAGAATAGGTCGCATTGTCTTCGGTGCCTACGACTTGAAAAGAGGTTACACCCAATTTGAAAGACATCAAGGCAATGGACAGTCAATCATTCATCCAAAGACCAATGTCTTAGGGGGTATAATGGAAGAAGAATGCAAAATAATGTTGCAATCCTTCTTCCAAAATAAACGAAACTAAATTAGCGCTTCTTACCTGTTTTGGCAGGAGCACCTTTCTTAGCTGGAGCTGCTTTCACGGGTGCTGCCTTTACAGGAACATCCTTTACAACTGAAGATGAAGTTTTACCCATTTTCAAAATTTGGTAAAGTTCATCCTTCTCTTTCAAAACATCGCGTAGCATGGAATTCTCCATTCTGCACAAATCCAAAGCATCAGATTCCATTTCGGTTCTGAATCGTTTGGCGTAAAATGTGAAAAAATTGAAATCCAAGACTTCACAAACACGGGCCAAAAGATCCGTATCCATGCTCTTTCTTTCAAAAATTTTATAGACATTGGGGGTTGATACATTCAACAATTTCGCCATCGTCTCAGTCCGCATACCTTTCTTTTTGGCACACTTTCTAATTTCTGTTCCTATATGTAAAACTTCCATGCAGCCAAACTATAAAAAATAAAGGCTCGTGTCCATTGTATTGAAGTTCAACAAATCAGTTTTTTTCCCCTTAAATGATAAAAACACTTGAAACAATATGAAAAAAAAGCAATGAAATCAACGGGTCCAAGAGGGCCCACAAATTCAATAACCGTTAACTTTGGAAAATTAACTTAATACAAAAAATATTGGGTTTTTAACATTTTTACGCTTCAACCCAAAGCACTTAGTACGCTATGGCTACTTTTTCTCTAATTTTCATTTCCATTTCATTGGCCAAAGTTTCCAAATGATTTGCCTTTTCAATCAAATTTGTTGTGAACTCCTTGTCCTTGATTCCACTTGCATTGATTTTCACATTCATTACCGATCCCAAAACTGCTGCCCTTATGCACAATGCACCAACGCCAGCATCGGTGATGGAATTTGGATTTCCTTCATTCACCATTTGCAAACAAATATCCATTGCCTCAAGTGCTACCTCAGCAGTTCTCAGTGGGATTTCCATTGCATATTTTGAAGCCAACTCTATGGCCGCAGAACGAGACTTTTTCTCATCCTCTGTTCCTTTAGGTAAGCCAAAAGCCTCCATAATTTGATTAAAGGCGTGGGTATCTTCATCAACCAATTGAAGCAATTCTTTTTGTATTTTCATACCACGCTCTGCAACATCAGAAAATACTTTCCATCTCTGATCCCAACCGCGTTTGTGACTGCTCAAGTTGGCAACCATAACACCCAATGAAGCGCCCAGAGCTCCAACATATGCACTAACTGAACCTCCACCAGGTGCAGGACTCTCGCTGGAAGTCTCGTTGGCCAATTCTCTTGCACTCATGGAAATCAAACGATTTCTAGAACCCATCTTTCCCTCCAATACATACTCAATGATTTTCTCACGGGGATTGAAAGGGGCCAGGTCATCTAGGCCCAAGGATTTAATGGCAATTTTAATTTTCTCTTCGTCGGAAATACCCAATGAGCGCTCTTGTTTGGCCAAAAAATAATCTGCTGCATCCAACATGGACTGCAATGGAATTAACCCTACCAATTCAGATCCTGTAACCCTTATTCCTCTCTCCAAAGATTTGGTACAAGCTTCCTCAAAAGCCACATGCACGGGCGTAATGGATATATCAGTCAGATTCAAAGAAAGTTGTGCAATCCCATACTCATCAATGTACCAACCAATGCCTTTAACGCTCTTGAGGGTTCCAGGAACACGAACCGGCTCACCCTTATCATCTAAAACTGGTTTTCCAGAAATAGGATCTCCCTCTCTCAAGGTTCGTCCTGCCTCTCTAATGTCAAATGCAATGGCATTGGCTCTGCGCGTAGATGTTGTGTTTAAATTGATATTATACGCAACCAAGAAATTTCTTGCTCCAATGGTAGTCAGTCCCGCCCTTCTTACTGTATCGGTAATCATCGATGGTCCAAAGTCTGGTTTGCCTTCTGTCGTGGTTATCTTCTCTAACGCTTCATACTCTCCCTTTCTGCAAACTGCCAGATTTCTTCTCTCCGGCGTTAAAGCAGCCGACTCATAATAATAACCTGCAATTCCCAATTCCTCTCCTACTCTTTTTCCCAATGCTCTGGCCAATTCAACACACTCTTCCATGCTCACACCTGCAATTGGGACAAATGGACAAACATCTGTGGCGCCTTGACGCGGATGCTCCCCTTTGTGCGTTGTCATATCAATCAACTCTGACGCTTTTTTAATCAATAAAAATGCCGCTTCCTGAACAGCCGCGGGCTCGCCAGCAAAGGTGATCACGGTTCGGTTTGTTGATGCTCCTGGATCAACATCCAACAACATTACCCCCTTTACTTTTTTAACTTCCGCTACAATGGCGTCAATTTTTAAACGGTCCCTTCCCTCCGATATGTTGGGTATACATTCAATGATTCTATTCATTTGATTCTATTTTCTTAAAACACAATAGTAATACGCTTTCTTTCTTTAAGCAAAGTCTCCTTCCAATCTGCCAGAGTTTTTCCATCTTTCAATGATTGCAGAAAAAGTCCTGAAGGAAAAATTTCTCTTGAATTTACTTCAACATTGTTCCATTCTCCTTCCCATTGATTGGTATACTGCATGATCAAATCACGATAGGCTTCTAATACAGCCAGTAAATGATGCAGGCCAATAAACAAATCCTCAAAATCCAAACTTTTATGAATCATCAGCTTTGTGCTGGCCATACCACGCTCAAATGCATTGAGATCACTGAATTGGTATTGATCTAAGAACATGACCCGCTTCTCCGGAAACTGAATTTGAATAATTCTTTGACATTCTTCCAAGCGCTTTCGAATCAATTTTGGCAAATAAATCTGTTCCAAAACCACCTTCTTCAAGTCAAACAACTTTTGTGAATACAACTCAATCCATTCGTCTTCATTCAAAGAATCTGTAAAACCCCAATATTTGCACAAATCCAAATTCATAAAACAAAGTTAATGGCATGGTGTTGGTTCGGGGAATGATTATTTTTGTTTTTATGGAAAAGAAATTTTTATTCATGCTATCTGCGCTGATTTTCGGTTTTTCCGTATTGGCCACAGAACCGCAAAGAACCACCATCAAAGGAAACTATTCTCACAACAATTTTAAAACCATCATCATTTGGTCAACCATTGGCAAAGTGATGGAAGTGGTTGACTCTACCAAATTGATCAATGGTCAATTTGAATTCAAACCCCGGTTTTACAAACAAGGCATGTATCTGATTGGTGTTAATGAAAGCAACCATGTCCCCATTCTTTTGGACAATGAGCCTTTGATAGAACTGACCGCCAATGGACCCAAATTGGAAACCAATTTAAAATACAACCAATCCAAACTAAATATCGCTTACATCGATTATATACCTAAAGAAATTAAAATCAATAACGCCATCCGAGCAGCACACAAAAAAGAAGGAAATGACAGTACCATTATCCGACTGAAAGAATCTCGAATAGCGGAAATGAGAGACTCCTTGCGTCGTGCTCACACAGGCACATTTCTGGACAAACTCATAGGATGGAAGAGTGACATACTTCCATTGCAAAAAACAACATTCTGGAATAATTTTGACTTTAATGACACCGCAATTGTCCGATGTACTGTGTTAAACGACCGCATTCAACGCTACATGCGCAAATTCTCAAAAGGTGAAAATTCCGGATATATTCAATGCATTGAGGAAATTTTAACCAAGGCATCCATCAATGATGCAGTATATGAATTTGCGGTTTATCAGATGATAACAGGTTTCTTTGAAAGTGGAATGGACAACATAACAGCCTATTTGATTGATCAAAAACTGAATGGTGAAAGTTGTGGAGAAGATGACATTCACAAATTACTGACCAAAACAGCCAACTCCATTCAACAGCTAACCGTTGGACATAACCCACCCAATTTCCAGGCTAAACTAAGAGATGGCAGCGCATTTGAATTGAAAAATGTTGTAGCAAAAAACAAATACACCGTCCTGATGTTCTGGAGTTCTTGGTGTGAACATTGCAAAGCCGCTGCTCCTGAAATCAAGGATTTTCATGAAAAGTACAGCAAAGAAAAAATCACACTGGTTGGATATAGTTTAGACAACAATCAACAAATGTGGGAAAATGCGCTGAATGAAAGAGGCTTTGTATTCCCCAATATCTTTGGAGGAAAACAATGGGATTCTCCTGTTTCAAAATTGTACAAGGTCAATAAAACACCACTGTTCTTTGTAGTGGATCAAAATGGCACCCTTCAACTGAAGGCCAAGAGCATTCAAGAAGTAGAGAAATTTATTGGCAGTTCAAAGTAAGCCTTTTCTATCTTTGTTTCGATAATCAGTTTTAACCAAATCAATGGACCCTTCCCGATGTATATCAAAATTACCAAAGAGCTGCTGGCAGATATTCGCCGCTCCATTGCTGAAGGGAGGGATACTGCATTAGAAAATCTAACCACTGAACTTCACCCTGCTGATTTAGCGGAGCTCATCAATGAATTGCGTCCTGAAGAGGCCGTTTATTTATACCGTACTTTAGATGAGGTGCGTGCAGCGGATGTCATGCTGGAATTGGATGAGGATGTCCGCAATCAACTATTGAGTACCCTTACATCAAGGGAGATTGCAGAAGACCTTATTGAAAATTTCAACAGTGATGATGCAGCAGACGTTATTGCAGAACTACCTGAGGAGAAACAGGAGGAAGTAATCGCTCTTATCGAAGACAGTGAAGCCGCTAACGACATCATTGATTTGATGAACTATGAAGAGGGTACAGCTGGAGCGTTAATGGCCAAAGAATTGATCAAAGTCAATGCCCATTGGAGTGTTGCTATGGCCATCAGAGAAATGCGCAAGCAAAGCGAGGACCTTGACAGCATCTACACCATTTATGTAGTGGATGATTTCAATAAAATCATAGGAACACTCAGCATGAAAATGTTGATCTTTTCATCTGCCAGTCTTAGATCGTCCATCAGTGAACTTTATACCAATAAAAAAGTATATACCGTCAATACCGCAACACCTGTTGAGGAAGTGGCCAATGTGATGAAAAAATATGATCTCGTGGTTATTCCTGTTTTGAATGATAGTCAAGAACTGGTAGGACGAATTACCATAGACGATGTATTGGATGTCATCCAAGAGGAAGCGGACAAAGATTATCAATTGGCATCCGGTATCTCTGAAGATGTTGAGTCCAGCGATAGCATTTGGACATTGACCAGAGCACGTTTGCCATGGCTATTGATTGGCATGGGTGGTGGAATGAGCAGTGCATACATCATCGGGCTTTATGACATCACTGAAAACCCTCAAATGGCGATTTTCATGCCGCTCATTGCTGCGACAGGAGGAAATGTTGGTGTTCAATCAGCCGCATTGGTTGTAAAAGCCTTGGCCAATCAAAGTGAACTAGACGAAACCGTTTGGAGAAAAATTTTAAAAGAATTTGGTGTCGGCGCTTTTAATGGTTTGATATGTTCCATCATCATCTTTCTTACCACTCAGCTGTTTCACTTTGATATTGGAATGAGCCTCACAGCAAGTATAGCGCTTTTTAGCGTTATCGTATTTGCGAGCGTTTCAGGAACTTATATTCCTTTGACTTTACACAAGTTTGGAATTGACCCTGCATTGGCTACCGGACCATTTATCACCACCACCAATGACATCATTGGCCTTATCATTTATTTTGGCGTTGGTCACATGCTATTGCAGCAATTTTTATCGGTACCATTTAATATTTTTCATTGATGTCCAAGGTCGTATTTCTAGACAGCGTGCATGATGTATTGTTCAACGATTTAGAAAATCACGGTTACCACTGCATTTGGGATGAGGACAACACGCTTGATTACATTTCACAGAATCACCAAGAAATAGTAGGCATTGTTATCAGAAGTCGTTTTGTACTAAATGCCAATAACATTAATCTATTTCCAAATTTAAAATGGATTGCACGATCGGGATCTGGATTGGAAAACATTGATGTCGATTATTGTAATAATAAACAAATTCAAGTTTTCAGTTCGCCAGAAGGAAACGCAGAAGCCGTGGGTGAATTTGTTCTGGGGGCCATTCTAACTTTGATAAGAAAAATCACTTCTGGCAATAACTCAGTCAGAAAAAACCTTTGGCTAAGAGAGGAACACAGAGGAATTGAGTTGTCCAATCAAAACGTTGCCATCATTGGTTTGGGACACATGGGTAAAAGCGTTGCCCATAAATTAAAATCGATAGGTTGTCGAATCATTGCTCATGACACCGCACTCATCGAAAGCCCTCTCTCACATGTGGAGCTGGTTTCTTTGGAAACGATTTTCGAAGAAGCAGACATCATTAGCCTGCATCTTCCGTTAACCTTCGAGACAAAAGCATATGCCAATAAAACGTTTTTCAGCGCATTCAAAAAACCCATCTACTTCATCAATACCGCTCGGGGACAGCACTGTGTGACGAATGATCTATTGGATGCATTGGATAGCAACAATGTATTGGGAGCTGCCCTAGATGTCTTAGAGTTTGAAGGAACCAATCTCCAATTGGAACACAAAGACAACAGCATTTATAACAGACTCATTCAAGAAAAAAAAGTCATTCTAACTCCTCACATTGCAGGATGGACCACAGAATCCTATTTCAAACTTTCCAAGGTACTCAGCACGAAAATCATTCAGACCTTTAATCCTGCTTGATTTCTTCCTGAACAGGTTGAACTTCCTTTTCTTCCACATCAATACCTCTGGCTCGATCAAGCTCAGCCTGATAACGCCTCATCACCCTATCTGTTACCTCCAAATCAAAAAGAAACAGTCGTTCATTTGGATCATATTGAAAAGTAGCTATGGGCAACATCGCAACAACATCTTTGAAACCTTCAGGGCGCTTGTCCACGGTCAGCTTGAGGTCAATCATACAACTTTTTTTCCACGCTTTATCTGGTACATTATACGTATCAAAAGCTATTTTTTTTGTTATATAATCTGGATACTCAAAAGCAGCAACATACTTGGCATTCTCCACCAAATGAAACTGAAACACACCCATTGAATTGGCTTTGATGGTATAAGATTGATTGCCTTCCTCTGAATTTGTAATCGTAATACTTCCTGGTAAACTCAATGTTGAATCAGCATTGTCCACCAATATTCCTTGAACAAAAACACTGTGTCCTTCTGGATGAGGTTTGAGCCATTCTGGCTTTTGGGCAAACGAACAAACAGCAACCGATACAAAAATTAGGGTAAGTACTTTAGTTTTCATTTTTCATTCATTTTATCGCTTCTTACTCTCTTGTAGGCTTTTATCGCCAGGGTAAGAACTACACCCAAACCTACCAAGCCCAGGGCACCCCAAAACCACGAAATAGAATCTTTATTCACAACGACAAATACAATAGCTACCAATAAAATGGTCCCAACTTCATTCCACATCCGCAACTTAAAACCACTTAATCCAATCGCTTTGAATTTTCCTCTGTTGTATATCAGCTGTCCTTTCCATTGATAAAGGAGGAGACAAAGGATAAAAAACAGTTTAAGGTGCATCCATGGCATACTCAAATACCCACGGTTCAATACCAAAAGCCAAGTGCCAAAAATCAAGGTCAAAACACAAGATGGCCAAGTAATGATGTACCAAAGTCGATACTCCATCAAACGATATTGACGCAGTAAAATATCCCTTTCTGGATTGTCCTTTGTTTCAGCTTCCGCATGATACACAAACAAACGATAGATATAAAACAAACCTGCAAACCAGGTGACGACAAATATGATGTGCAATGACTTAACGATGTTGTAATCCATGGGACGAAGATAATCATGTAACTTCGCAGTATGAAACCTGTTTACGCAAAAGATACCCATACCACCACTACCCACTTGGTGCTGCCTGAAAACACCAACACTCTGGGAAACCTGATGGGCGGTCAGTTATTGAATTGGCTAGACATCGCCAGTGCCATTTCCGCACAGAGACATTGCAGAAGAGTCGTGGTAACTGCAGCTGTGAACAATGTATCTTTTCAGCACCCCATTAAGTTGGGTGATTTGGTTGTCATAGAAGCCAAAGTATCGCGTTCATTCAATTCCTCCATGGAAGTTTTCATGGATATATTCGTAGAGCATGGTTCAACAGGAGAAAAAATCAAATGCAATGAAGCCATTTATACTTTTGTGGCTGTAGACCAATTGGGAGGTCCCATCAATGTACCTGAGCTTCTTCCTGAAACTGAAGTTGAAAAAATGAGGTATGACGGCGCTTTGAGAAGAAGACAATTGCGATTGATTCTTGCAGGAAAAATGAAACCTGAGGATGCAACTGAGCTTAAGGCCTTATTCGATAGGCATTAAACCAAGGATACTTTTTGCTGCCTTCTCAATCTTGTTCAAATCAATCTTATGGATGCATCGGTTCAGCTGACCATGCTTACAGGAATCTCCCAATTTGGAGCAAGGTCTATCACCTCTTCCTTCAGGTTCAATGATGACACTGTGCTCACCTGACCTCCATGGAGACATTCCCAATCCTGGCCTTGTACAACCCCAAAGTGAAATAATGTTTTTTCCAAATGCTGCTGCCATGTGCATCAAACCCGTATCACCGGCAACAACCATTTGAGCGTGCTTGACGACCCAAGCACTTTCCATCAAATCCAGTTTACTCACCACATTAAAAACACGATCATCAATTGACAACGCGGTGCTCATCATTTCCTCCTCCTTGCCGCCTACGATAACAATATTTCCCGGTATCCTGTGCAAAATGCTCAGCCAATTGGATGCATCGGGTCGTTTACCAAAATGATTTGCGCCAATCACCACTGCTGTGTACAGTTCAAAAGGCAAAGGAACATTTACACTTTGAGGAATTTCAAACTCCAACCCCTGACCATCATCAGATAATCCCAACGTCTTTAAGGTGTCAATGTATCGCTGAACAACGTGGGGGATATCCCACTTGAATCCAAACTTAATCCATACAAATTTGGCCCAATTCTTTTTCTCCACGGTGAAGGCCAATACGCCAAGCCGCTTCTTGATTAAATTTGATCGCAAGTTGTTTTGTAAGTCAATAATGTAATCATACTCCTCCGCAGAAAGAGGATCCATTACTTCTTGAACTGTATTTTCAAATGAAAATATTTTAGTAATTCTTGGGTTATGCTCAACAACGGGGAGATAACGTTTCCTGACCACCATGTGCAACTCAGCACCACCCTCTAATCCTTGTTGTAAAATCCTTAAAACAGGGGAGGTCAGAACGATGTCTCCAATAGCAGAAAAACGAATAACTAAAATTTTAGCCTGCACCAATTAGAATTTTACTGAGCCTCAAAGAATAACTGCGTTTCTAACTCGTCGTCATAAAATACAACCATCTCCTTATTGGTCAATCGCTTCAGCATAAGGGTATCCTTGTCTATGTAATTTCCAAACTCTGAAACCAACTGCAAATCCATGATTACATTGGTTTCTTCCAATAGCCAAGTACCTTCAGTTGGTTGCGCATTTCCGACATTGATGATCACACTTTTGTTGTCGCTAAACTCATAAAAAACTTCGTTACCATCGGTATTAGAAGCAGTTACGTCAGCACCATTTTCAGTCCATTTGGTCAGCCTCCACTTCCCTGATAATCTGTTTTCTTTGGATCTAAAACTAATGGCAGGTCCATCCTCAAACTTTGAGCAAGATGCCATAAAGAACAAAGCAACTGCTACAACTAAAGCGTATCTCATTATCTCTATTTTTTGGTAAATATATCGCAATTCAATCAAAATAAGTCGCGTCAGCATACTTATGTTTGCAAAAAAAAGATGTGGATAGACACTCATTCTCACCTTTATCTTGATGTATTTCTTCCTGACATTGATGACACCATTCAAAGGTGCCTAGACAAAAAAGTCAATCATATTTTCCTGCCCAACATTGACCACAATTCCATTGAACCAATGATGGCATTGCATCAAAAAAATCCCGACCTGTTTTTTCCTATGATGGGATTACACCCATGCGATGTCAACGCAGACTTTGAATTTCAACTTGACAAAATGGAACGCTGGATGGAAACCAATACTTTCTATGGTATCGGTGAGACTGGCTTGGATTTATACTGGGAAAAAAAGCACCTTGATTTACAAATTCAATCATTAAAAAGACACATTGAATGGGCAAAAAAATTCGAAAAACCGCTCATTCTGCATGCCAGAGATAGCTTTAATGAATTGATAGAAGTTATAGAAGCAGAAATGGATGAACACCTTTTTGGTATTTTCCATTGCTTCACCGGCGATATCGCCACCGCAAAAAGAATTCTAGAGTTGAAACGATTCGCACTCGGAATTGGCGGAGTAATTAGCTATCCCAAAAGTGATTTGAAAAAAACACTTCAACATGTACCATTGGAAAAAATTGTATTAGAAACCGACAGCCCATTTCTTCCACCTACTCCTCATCGTGGAAAAAGAAATGAGAGTTCATATATACCGCTTATTGCAGAGCACTTGGTTGATGTATTTCAAGTGCCGCTGACCAAAATAGCCGAAACCACTAGTGAAACGGCCAAGAAGATTTTCAACATTTAGTACTATGGAAAAAAAAATACTGATCATCTATACTGGTGGAACCATTGGAATGACTGAAGAGTTTCCAGGCGGTCCTTTGATACCTTTTGATTTCTACAACATCGTGCAGCACTTGCCAGAGTTGCAACGATTTGATTTGAAAATTGATGTCGCTGCATTCCCAAACCCAATTGATTCGAGCGATATGCAGCCTGAAATTTGGCAAAACTTAGCTGAGATCATCGTTAAGTCCTATGATGCATATTTTGGTTTTGTAATTCTGCACGGGACGGACACCATGGCCTATACCGCTTCGGCTCTGAGCTTTATGCTGCAAGGAATCAAGAAGCCTATCATTTTCACAGGCTCTCAATTGCCAATCGGTAAAATCAGAACAGATGGCAAGGAAAATTTAATCACTGCCATTGAAATTGCAGCATCCGAATTTCAACAAAAGCCAATAGTACAGGAGATTGCGATTTGTTTTGGGTCCAAATTGCTGAGGGGAAATAGAACTTACAAACACAGCGCTGAAGGTTTTGATGCTTTTGAAAGTCCCAATTATTTTCCACTTGCTGAGATAGGTGTTCACCTTCAATTTCACCATGGGCTGTTGCTCCGCAGTGACAATCCATTTCAACCACAACTCAATTTGAACACCAATATCGGTTGGCTTAAAATATTTCCTGGTATCAGCCCAAACTCATTGAATAACTTTAAATTGATTCACCAATACGATGGACTAATATTAGAGACCTATGGAAATGGAAACATTCCTCAACTGCCATGGCTTATTAAAGGATTGAATGAAATTCATGACAGTGGCACTATCATTCTAAACATCTCGCAGTGCACCCAAGGCTCAGTCAATCAGAATTTGTATAAAAACGCAAAAGAGTTGGAGCAATCAGGAATTCTAAGTGGATGGGATCTGACTTCAGAGGCTGCAGTGACCAAGTTAATGCATGTTTTAGGAAATCATTCAGATCAAAAAATCAGAACTGTTCAACTCCAAGAGAATTTAGCAGGCGAAATGACGATTAAACGAGATTTACACTAACTTCGTTGTATGTCCTTTTTGTCTGCACTCTTTCCCAAGAAAAACAAAGTCATAGAACCGATCAGCATGCACGCGGTGGGTATGGACATGCACTCTCATTTGATTCCAGGAATAGATGATGGAGCTCCCAATATCGAGACATCAATTGAACTTATTTTAAAGCTAAAAGAATTTGGATACCACTCCATCATTACTACTCCACACATTTACAAGGAAATATACCCCAACACTGCTGAGATTATTCTAGAAGGCAAAAAGAAAGTTTTAGAGGAATTGGCCCTTAGGAATATTGACATCCGATTTGATGCAGCGGCCGAATATTTTTGCGACGAACACTTTATTGACTTATTGAACAACAAGCAATTGTTAACCTTTAATGGCAACCACGTGCTTTTTGAACTTTCTTTTGATTCAGAGCCCTACTACTATAAAGATGCTGTATTTCAAATGCAGCTCAATGGGTATCAACCAGTGCTGGCTCACCCTGAGCGCTATGTGTATTGGCACGAGAAAATGACCAATTACGAAAACGCATTTGATCGTGATGTTTTTTTACAAGTCAACATCAACAGTTTTACTGGGCAATATGGACCAGGTGTAAAAAAAATGGCAGAAAGATTGGTGGACGCCGGACTGATATCCTACTTGGGAACCGATACCCATCATATAGGCCACGTTAATTTATGGGATACTGCAAGTAGGAATCCTTTTCTTAAAAAATTGGTTGAATCCGGAAACTTGCTTAATCAGCAGTACTGATTAAGCGCCCACTTCTGCAAGTTGCACAACCAAGCCTTCAAACGCTGCTGAAATGTGCATTTGACATCCCAATCTGCTATTTGATTTTACAAAAAAAGCTTGGTCCAACATGGCTTCTTCGTCATCATTTCGAATAAGCAAGTCATGATCAGACATCACATACATGTGACAGCTTGCGCACATGGCCATACCACCGCAAGTTCCTTCAACTGGCATCTCATAGCTTTTGCACAATTCCATCATATTCATGTTCATGTCTGTTGGGGCTTCCAACTCATGATTGACTCCTTGACGATCAACAACAGTAATACGAACAATATTCTCTTCCATACTGCGGCAAAGATAAACATTTCAGCTACAGCATTGGCCATTCCTGGCGCCATCCTGATTCAGCATTGTAAAAATGATGTTGCAGCCCATTGCTAATCCCAACCCATCGCGCTTGAAGGATTCTGTCGTAACGCCCTATCTGATCCAATACTTTTTGATCCAATTCAATGTAGGGCGCCTTGCACTCAATAATCCCATCCACTTCCCATTGGGGGTTGTAAAGAATAATATCGGGACGCATTCTCTTCCCATTCACCTCCAATTCTTTTTCAAATGCAATGCGTGCAAGCGGATAACCAACATGACGTTTTAAATGAACGACCAAATTCTGCCGCACCCATTCTTCTGGCGTGAGCAAATACCATTTTCGTCTTACCAAACAAAAAATCTCCAATAGTTCCTCCCTCTTCCGAATATTGTGACTATATTGTGGTAAATTCAATTGCATTTGAAACAAAAATAAACCACTATGGAGACAAAAGAAGAAATCGTACAAAATTGGTTGCCTAGGTATACTGGTACACCAATTGAAGAGTTTGGGGAATACATTCTCCTAACCAACTTTGATAGCTATCTTGAGAAGTTCGCTGAGTGGCACAATGTCCCCATTGTTGGACAAAACAGAAGTATGCCAACGGCCACCGCAAACGGTATTACCATGATTAACTTTTCTATGGGCAGTGCCAATGCTGCTACCATCATGGATTTACTTACTGCCCGTCAACCCAAAGCTGTTTTATTTTTAGGAAAATGTGGGGGATTAAAAAGAAAAAACAAAATAGGTGATTTCATACTCCCTTTGGCTGGTATAAGGGGAGAGGGAACCAGCAATGACTATTTTCCACCTGAAGTTCCAGCATTGCCTGCATTCAATTTGCAACGTGCCGTGTCATCTACCATTCGTGATAGAAATTTAGACTATTGGTCCGGGACGGTTTACACGACCAATAGAAGGGTCTGGGAACATGATGAGCTTTTCAAAGAATACTTAAGAAAAATCAGGGCAATGGCCATCGATATGGAAACTGCCACATTGTTTTCTGTTGGTTTCTATAACAAAATACCCACAGGAGCACTTTTGCTTGTATCAGATCAACCCATGACACCCCAAGGAGTAAAAACTTCAGAAAGTGACAACGTTGTAACCACAAATTTTGTTGATTTGCACATTCAAATCGGAATAGACGCTCTGAAAGAAATTAAAAATGAAGGCCAATCAGTTAAACACTTGAAATGGGAGTAACCTACAATCAAATCATTCGGGACATTCAACTCAAAAAATATGCTCCAGTATACGTTTTAACAGGAGAAGAGCCTTTTTTCATTGATGAAATCGCCCATTCGATTGAAAACGATATTCTAGATGAAAGTGAAAAAAGCTTTGGTCTAAGTGTAGTGTACGGAAGAGACAGTGAATTGAGCCAAGTGATCAATTTGGCCAAAGGATTTCCCATGATGGGAAATTACCAAATTGTCATGATTAAGGAGGCCCAAGACCTAAAAGAATGGAAAAAAAGTGATTCCCTCAAACCATTAGAAAACTACATTAACCAACCCACTCCCACAACAATTTTTGTATTAGAGTACAAAGGAAAAACCTTAGACAAACGACTCTCCATTACCAAACTCATTGAGAAGAAGACAGTGCATTTTGTTTCTGAAAAAATCAAAGACAATCAGCTCGATTCTTGGATTTATGACTACGTCACCAGCAGGGGTTTCAAAATCAATCGGAAAATCGCCGAGTTATTGTCCGATTATTTGGGAAATGATCTGTCCAAAATTGTAAATGAGATTAACAAGATTGCCATCATTTTTCCTGCCGGGACAGAAATCAACAGCGATATCATTCAGGACTACGTTGGCATTTCAAAGGAATACAACATCTTTGAGTTGCAAAATACATTAGCTGAAAAAAACATTGTCCAAGCCAACCGAATCATCGAATATTTTGTTAGGAATCCGAAGAGCATGCCCATTCCTATGTTGGTGGGTAGCTTGTTTGGTTTTTTCAATAAGGTAAATATCATTGCCAGTGCGGAAAACAAGACATACACGCTACAAAAAATGTATCTGGGTACCAATCAAAAAAAAGACGTTGACTCAGCGCTGAGGAATTACTCAGCGTCCAAATTGGACAGAATCATCGGATACTTGTACGACACTGACAAAAAATCGAAGGGAATTGGAAAAGGACAAATGAGTGATGGAGAAATACTCTTAGAACTGACATTTAAAATTCTCCACTAATTTTTTCGTTCTAACTTAGCCCCATGTTAGGAAATGATTTATTAATAAGAGCCGCCAAGGGAGAAAAAACGGAACGAATTCCGGTATGGGTAATGCGACAAGCTGGTAGAATCCTTCCGGAATACCGGGCGACCCGGGCACAGGCTGGGAGCTTTATTAATTTGGTTACAAATCCTGAATTGGCGGCAGAAGTGACTGTACAACCCGTTGATATTTTGGGAGTAGATGCAGCCATTATATTCAGTGATATTTTGGTTATCCCTGAAGCCATGGGCCTTCCGTATCAAATGGATGAAGGCAAAGGTCCTTTTTTCCCAAAAACCATTCAAACCATGTCTGATGTTGATGCATTGGAAATGGACAACATTGCCGCTCATTTGAGCTATGTTCAAGAGGCACTAGAAATGACATTAGAAAAATTAGCGGGCAGGGTTCCTTTAATCGGATTTGCTGGTGCGCCATGGACCATATTCTGTTATATGATTGAGGGGAAAGGAAGCAAAGAGTTCAGCAAGGCCAGAAGGGTTTTAATCGAGCAACCAGAATTGGCACAGGCATTGCTTACCAAAATTTCAACGGCCACAATAGCCTACGCACAAATGCAAATAAACACAGGTATACATCTCTTTCAACTATTTGACTCTTGGGCCGGTGTGCTCAATGCCGAATGGTACAGAGCATTGATATTGCCGCATGTTGAACGCATTCTGTCCCACATCCAAAAACAAATTCCAGTTACCTTTTTTGCCAAAGGAGCGCACTACGCATTGTCTGAATTTGAAGATTTATCATGTCATGTAGTGGGATTGGATTGGAACATGGATATTGATTCAGCCAGAAAATTATTACCATCCAAAACGCTTCAAGGAAATTTAGACCCTGCTGTGCTGTACGGAACAGATGAACAGATAGTCAAATCCACCTTGAATATGGTGGAGAAATTCGGAAAGTCGCAGTATATTGCCAACTTAGGACATGGTGTATACCCCGACATGAATCCCAAGAAATTGAAATTATTTATTGAAACGATACAAAATGCTTAAACCTGAAATAATGAAAATCAAAAGTTTATTTCTCGCATGTTTATTCTTATTGGGAATAGGTGCGTTTGCTCAAAATAAGGATAGTAAGGATACAGGAAAGTCCGACAAACCTGAAAAAGGTAAAAAAGAAGTCGTTGAGGATACAGATCCCAATGAGGTTTTTAACGCATCCTTTGAAGAATTTGATGCAAAATTACTCAAAGGAAAAGGTCAACTTCACTTGGTTGCAAAACCATGGTTGAGTGTCAATAAAACGGGCGCTGATTTATTTGCTGGTGGAAATACAAAGAACAAAAAAATCAATGCACCAGACAATGATTTGGGTACACAAACAGCCCAAGAGGGAAACAATTATGCGGGATTTGTTGGCTACAGCAAAGACCCAAAAATCAACCGCACCTACCTTTCTCAGAAATTGAAACACCCTTTGAAAAAAGACCAAATGTATTGTGTTACCTACCATTTGAGTTTAGCAGAAAACTCAAAATTGGCAGTGAACAATGTGGGTATTTTATTCTCAGAGAAAAAGATTCAGCACGAGGATGATCAAAGCATCACCAATGTGGCTAGTGTTCTGATGCCTGCCAATCGTGCAATCAACGATGCTGACAAATGGACTACAGTTTGTGTTCCATACTATGCCAAAGGAAATGAAACCTACATGACCATTGGAGGTTTTGGAAATGATGGTGACATGAAGTTTGAAAAAGTAAAACCAACCACCAAACCAACGGGCGTCACCATCAATGGTGCTTATTACTATGTGGACAACATCACCGTATTACCCATCACAGCCAAAAGTGAATGCAACTGCGGAAAAAGCACCGTTGTCGAGACTGATTTAATTTACAGCAAATCAGGTGCAAAACCTGCAGGTGCAAAACCAGAGCAGTTGATCAACGCTGCCGGTATTTACTTCGGAAAAGAGTCGGATGCCATTCCTTCACAATTTGAATCTGAATTGGATGAATTGGCAGAATTGCTAAAAGCCAATCCAAGCATCAATGTGTTACTCACTGGACATGCCGATACAGAAGAGATGACTGAAGCCAAAGTAAAACCAGAACTGACTGAAATAGCCAAGAACCGAGCAATCATGGTAAAAGATGCGCTTGTCACCCGTGGTGTGGATGAAGGTCGTGTCTCAATAGATGCCAAAGATGCCAATGAGTTGGTTGGAACCAAAGGCACTCCCATGAGCAAAGCTCAAAATAGAAGAGTCGTTTTCAGCGTTAAGTAATTAAACCGTTTGTAAAGAGGCAAGCGGAAATCCGTTTGCCTCTTTTTTTTTATGAAAACCATTTTAAACACCCTATTTCTAATGTTGTTCTATGCAACAACATCAGCTCAAAACTTGGTCCTCAATCCAAGCTTTGAGGAAATGGAATATTGCCCCAACGACTTTACCCAACAAAGTTTAAAGTCGTTGAAAAAATGGACACAAGCTGGGGAAGGAACACCTGATCATTTCAACGCTTGCAGCAAAAAAGTAGGTGTGCCCAACAACATCTTTGGACAACAGCAGGCCCGATCTGGAAATGGATACGCAGGACTTGGAACCTATCTGAACAATCACAATCGATACAGAGAATACCTTTTGGGTAATCTTTCTAGGCCGCTAAAACCAGGAGAGCAAGTATGCATCACTTTGTATTATTCAGCTGCAGACAACTGCCAATTTGTGCATGATGGGTTTGGGGTATCCCTCAGCGCCCAACCGCCAAAGGCAATAGCCAGCAAACCTCTGCTTTTAAAGAATGTGAGCTTATCCAACCCGCAATTTATTATGATGGATGACACCGATCAATGGGTGGAACTAAGCGGATATTTTGTGGCCAAAGGAGGAGAGCAATACATCACCATAGGCAATTTCAAGGATGACAAAGAATTGAGAATAATCCGCAGAACCCAGGACTCCAAAGTTCCTGAAAACAGAGAATATTCCTATTTATTTTTAGATGACATCTCTGTTGTATCCATTGACAACAAAAGTTCCTGCAGTTGTATCAATGAAAAACTGCAAGAAGTAGCTGTAGACCCTCCCTTGGAACTTCAGGAGTATGAGGAGGTGGTACTGGATGCTGTTCACTTCAATTTTGATGAGTTCACCTTGACAGATTCCGCAATGAATCAATTGGAGAATATTTACGTCATGATGCGCAAGAATAAGTACATGTACATGGAAATTCATGGACATACAGATGCCAAAGGAGCGATGGCCTACAACCAAGTACTCTCGGAGAATAGAGCCCATTCGGTGATTGATTTTATTGTCATGAAGGGGATAGATCAAAAAAGATTTGAAATCAAGGGTTTGGGAAGCAGTCAGCCAGTGGCATCCAATGAAACCGAAGAAGGAAGGGCTCTTAATCGAAGGGTAGAATTTAGAATAAGACGAAAGAAATACGAGTTGGTTAATTAATTAACTTTGCAACCTTAAATAAACAAAGATGTACAACATTACTTTGCCTGATGGCAGTGTTAAAAGTATAGAAGCGGGTAAGTCGGCCATGGATGTGGCCTTATCAATTTCAGAAGGATTGGCGCGCAATGTGCTAGCCGCGGTGGTGAATGGAGATGTTTGGGATGCTACGCGCCCATTCACGGGTGATGCAACATTGAAGCTTCTAACATGGAATGATGTCGATGGTAAATCCACCTTATGGCATAGCTCAGCGCACTTGATGGCTGAGGCACTGGAGTCTTTGTACCCTGGAATTAAACTAGCCATCGGACCACCCATTGAAAATGGATTTTACTACGATGTCGATTTTGGTGAGCACTCCTTTTCACAAGAAGATTTTTCTAAAGTAGAAAAATTGATGTTGGAATTGGCCCGTCAAAAAAGTGCTTTTGTTAGAAAAGAAATCTCAAAATCAGACGCCATTCAATATTTCACTGAAAAAGGTGATCAGTACAAATTGGAATTGATTGATGGGTTGAATGATGGTGACATTACTTTTTACACCCAAGGAAACTTTACAGATTTGTGCAGAGGACCCCATATCCCGAATACAGGATTTATCAAGGCTGCCAAATTGCTCAATGTAGCAGGTGCTTATTGGAGGGGAGATGAGAAGAATAAAATGTTGACACGTGTATACGCCATTACATTCACTAAGCAAGCCGAATTGGAGGAGTACATGGTGCAATTGGAGGAAGCCAAAAAACGTGATCACCGGAAGCTGGGAAAAGAATTGGGATTGTTTCACTTCTCCCAAAAGGTAGGAAGCGGATTGCCCCTTTGGTTGCCCAAGGGTGCTGATTTAAGAGGGCGACTCCAATCATTTTTACAAGCAGCTCAAACAAAAGCTGGGTACCTTCAGGTGATCACTCCGCACATCGGCCACAAAGAATTGTATGAGACCAGTGGACACTGGGCCAAATATGGCTCTGACAGTTTTAAGCCAATAGAAACGCCGCAAGAAGGAGAGGTTTACATGTTAAAACCAATGAATTGTCCTCACCATTGTGAAATTTTCAAAGCAGAACCCAAGTCCTATCGCGACCTGCCCTTGCGACTGGCTGAATTTGGCACCGTATACAGATATGAGCAAACGGGAGAATTGCACGGATTAACGCGCGTACGTGGATTTACACAAGACGACGCACACATTTTCTGTACAGTAGATCAAGTGAAAGAGGAGGTAGGTAAAGTGATTGACTTGGTGTTGTACATTTTTAAAACATTGGATTTTCATGATTACTTGGCCCAGGTTTCATTGAGAGACCCCAACAATCCTTCAAAGTACATTGGAAGTGACGAAAATTGGGAAAAAGCAGAGACCGCGATAAAAGAAGTTGCTGACGAAAAAGGATTAAAAACTGTTGTGGAATTGGGAGAGGCCGCCTTCTATGGACCCAAATTGGATTTCATGGTACGTGATGCTATCGGTAGAAAATGGCAGTTGGGTACCGTACAAATTGACTACAACTTACCTGAACGTTTTCAATTGGAATATACCGGAGCGGATAACCAGAAGCACAGGCCCGTGATGATTCATAGAGCGCCATTTGGTTCGATGGAGCGATTTGTGGCGATACTCATCGAACACTGCGCCGGTCAGTTCCCATTGTGGCTTGCACCAGAGCAAGTTAGATTGCTTCCTGTAAGTGAAAAATTCAACGAATACGCAAAAAGTGTAGCAAATAATCTAAAAAATTACGATATTCGCGCCTCCGTTGACGAAAGCAACGAAAAAGTGGGAAAGAAAATCCGAGAAGCAGAATTGGCTCGCGTGCCTTACATGTTGATTATCGGGGATCAGGAACAACAAGCCCAGACCGTTTCTGCAAGGAAAAAAGGTGCTGGAGATTTGGGATCCTTCTCTGTAACTGACTTTGCGCAAATGGTTCAAGACGAAATCAAGGAAATGCTTTCACACGGATAACAAACATTGAATGGAAAAAAAACCAACGCATAAACCTGGAAAACCCTACCCTCGCAGAGATTTCAGAAGAGAGAAGGAGGATGAGCACCGCATTAACACACGCATTACTGCCGCTGAGGTACGTTTGGTTGGTGACAATGTGGAGCAAGGGGTCTATCCAACTGCTGTTGCCTTAAAAATGGCACAGGAGCAAGAGATAGATTTGGTTGAAATTTCCCCCAATGCGACACCTCCTGTATGCCGCGTCATTGACTACAAGAAATTCTTGTACGATCAAAAGAAGAAGCAGAAGGAAATGAAGGCCAAACAAGTGAATGTCACGGTTAAGGAGATTCGATTTGGTCCCAACACCGATGATCATGACTTTCAGTTCAAATTGAAGCACGCGCTTGAGTTTTTGAAGGAAGGGAACAAAGTGAGGTCTTGGGTATTTTTCAAAGGAAGATCGATTGTTTTTAAAGATCGCGGTGAAATTTTGTTATTGAAATTCATTCAAGAGCTTTCTGAAGTAGGCGTTCCTGAGCAATTGCCCAAATTAGAAGGAAAGAAAATGTTTGTGATTATCAACCCTAAAAAGAAATAATTAAAACCATAATACAATGCCAAAATCAAAAACCAAATCCGGCGCTAAGAAGCGTTTCCAGGTGACCGGTAGCGGAAAGATTAAGCGTAAGCAGGCGTTTAAACGTCACATCTTGACCAAGAAAGATACCAAGCGTAAGCGTGGTTTGGGCAATGATGCGCTCGTTCATCCTTCTGACGTTAAATCAATCAAGGCCCAATTGCTCGCCTAATTCAAGCTAATTGAATACAAGAGTAAGGTAAAAGTTTAACCCGATTGTTGGTCATAAGCGCGAAAGCCACCAACCTTCAAAAAACAAAAAATTATGCCACGCAGTAAAAATGCAGTCGCTTCGAGAGAAAGAAGAAAAAAAGTTCTCAAAATGGCCAAAGGCTATTTCGGATCCAGAAAGAATGTATGGACCGTTGCCAAAAACGCCGTTGAAAAAGCATTAACCTACGCTTACATTGGTCGTAAACTTCGCAAGCGTAACTTCCGTGCTTTGTGGATTACCCGTATCAATGCCGGTGCTAGAATCCACGGTTTGTCTTACTCACAATTTATGGGTAAAATACACTCCAAAGGAATTGAATTGAACCGTAAGGCTTTGGCTGATTTAGCAATGAATCACCCAGATGCTTTCAAAGCTGTTGTCGAAGCAGTAAAATAAGTATTCGTTTTTTTGAAAAACCAATAAAGGGAGCCATCTTCGTGGTTCCCTTTTTTATGCCATGAAAAATACAATCACATTATTCTTAGTTCTTTGCTTGAGTCTTGGGCTTGCTGCTCAAAAAAAAGATGTGGACTTTGTCTCCAAAGGATCTGTTTGGTTTAACACCCCCTACCCCATTACCTTAGAAAACATTCATGATAAAATTCTCGTGATTTGTCTTTGGGATGAGCAAAACCCATTCAGTACGGAAGGACTACATCGCATTGAAAAAACTTTTGAATCAAAGTACAACGTACAGTTGATCAGCGGGATTCTCGGGAACGCAAAACAGCCTCGATCAAGACGAGAAATTTACTCCATCATTCAAAGGGAAAACATCACTCATCCCTTGGTTATATGTCCAGATTTCAAGGGTTTCAAAGATGCTGACTCGACAGGCAAATTTCAAGTTAGAATTTACGCAAGACCAGGAGGAGAATGCCTGCATCAATTTATAGGTGATGACGCTGCGGGCTTGGCCATTGTCAAAATCAATGAACTGCTGGCAGATAAAGAACTTGCTCCTAAATTGAGACATTGGCAATTGAAGGATAGTGTAGAGACACATTGTTGGGCTGATGCCAATATTGAATTTCCATCTGACATTTCACTGCATAAAAATAAAAATTTCTTCATCACTGAAACCAACCATCACCGCATTCATTTGGTTACTCCTGATGGAACCATTGCGCAAATCATAGGAGCTCCCTTGCCCGGTTTTGCGGATGGCCAATTGCTCAATGCGCAATTCAATTACCCCAGAGGAACGACCTTTGATGATGAGCAACAATTGCTTTATGTGGCTGATAGTTACAACCACAGAATCAGAGCTGTTGATCTTCAAGCCAAACTTGTTTTTACCATAGCTGGAAATGGCAATGCATTCTCTGAGGAAATTCAATTGACCAACGGTGGATATGAAGCCATCGGTTTCCCGATAGATGTTGTCATGGAAAACAACAACCTTTATGTTCTTTCCGCTCAATTCAATCAGATTTTTAATCTCAATCCAATCAGCGGTGTTGCAGTTGAAGTAGCAAGATTGCCGTTGTTCAATGAACAAAAGCAACGCATCTATCCCAAGCACATTGAAGTAAAAGGATCATTGGGATATGTAACTTTTAGTGATGGGTCCATTTTCCAAATAAATTTCAACGAAGAGCGAAAATCCAAAGATGCAATCACGCAAAAAGATTGGATTTACTATTACGGAAAAGGAAGTTGGTTTTATCAACCCTTGCAGGACGAACCTAAAATATCCAGCGTTGCCATTGCGGGTAAAACCTTGGTGGCCGTATCGGAATGGAGCAATGCTGTATACACCTTTAAAAAAGGAAAAATCAAATGGCTCTCCGGTTCTAATGAAGGATGGAAAGATGGAGGTCAAAAAGATGCATGGTATCACTCTCCCGTTGATGTTGTCATGATTGACAACACGGCATACATCATTGAGCAGGACAATGAATTGCTCCGATATGTCAATGTGAAGAAAGGCAACAGCAAAACAATACCTTTCATAGCCACTGAAGCATTGGCATTTGGAGGAAATGTGATTCCGCAAGGTGAGAACATTGTATTTGAAGATGTGGTGGTTGGAGAAGGTCCTGTTGAAGTGTTCTTTGAAATGGATTTGGGTGAGTATGAATTTGCTGAAGATGGAGTAAACATTGTCATGCTCATTGATGATGCAATGGGAACACTCGAGAGCGAAACTGTAACAGGTCCTGTGATTAAGGCCATGGTGAATCCGAAAGATTTAATCTATGGGAATTTACAGATAGAGATGACCTTTAGTGTGCGTCACCCTTTGCGTCCAGAGGTAGTGTTACGCAAACAATGCATGGTAACAGCAATGTTGAATGTAATACCTGGAGAGCCCACATCAGCCAAAGTCACTTGGAAGCCCCATCTCTTGCCGTTCTAATTGATGAAAAAAGTATTGATCATCACCTACTATTGGCCACCATCCGGTGGGGCCGGTGTGCAACGGTGGTTGAAATTTGTCAAATACTTCAGAACATTTAACATTGAGCCCATCATCTATACGCCCTCCAATCCTGAAATGCCTGTCATGGATGAGAGTTTGGTCAAAGACATTCCCGATGGAATCACCATTTTGCAGCAACCCATTTGGGAGCCTTACTCTTGGTATAAGCGATGGGTTGGTGTCAAACCAACAGAGAAAATCAACACGGGTTTTTTGAGTGAAAGCGAAAAGCCCAAAAAATCAGAAAGCATCGGAGTTTGGATACGTGGTAATTTTTTCATTCCAGATGCCCGTTGTTTTTGGATACAACCATCAATACAGTTTTTATCGAACTACATTCAGGAAAATCCCGTTGATGCCATTGTATCAACTGGTCCGCCTCATAGCATGCATTTGATTGCCAAAGGCGTCAAGGAGAAATGCAATGTTCCTTGGTTGGCAGACTTCAGAGATCCATGGACCAATATAGACTTTTACGATCAATTGATGCTCACGCGTTGGGCAGATAAAAAACACCACCGTTTAGAACTAGAAGTATTGAAATCTGCCGACATGGTAACTACGGTAACCAGCCATGATCAAAAGGATTTCAGCATGAAGGGTGCCAAAGCCTGCGAGTGGATTCCAAATGGATATGATGAGGAATTTCCTGAAGGTATTATTCCCCACTCCAAGTTTGAATTGGTGCATGTAGGCAGTATTCCCAAATCCAGAAACCATGACAATCTTTGGAAAGCAATACAACTTGCTTGTCAACAAGATGAGCAATTCAAAAACAACCTGTCCATCAAATTGGTTGGAAAGGTGGACATCTCAGTCAGAAAATCAATAGAGAGATTTGACTTAAAAGACCACTGTATCTTACAAGAATACCTTCCTCACCATGATGCGATAAGCGTTCAGCAAAGTAGTCAAATTTTGTTACTATTGGTCAATAACAGTGGAAATGCCAAGAGTATTTTAACTGGAAAATTCTTTGAATATTTAGCAGCTCAGCGTCCGATATTGGCGATTGGCCCAAAGGATGGAGAAATGAACGCCATTCTTCAAAAGTCAGGAGCTGGATTCTGTTTTGATTTTGATGAAGTAGAAACGATTAAAAATCAATTGTTGAATTGGCATAGTGTTTTTTTAAAAACAGGCATACTGCAAAACAATGACGCTGATGTTTCTGCTTATAGCAGAAAAAATTTAACCGAAAAAATGAGTCAATTGATTCATCAAATTTGTCAATAATGAAAACAATATCCATAGAATCAGAAGACATTCAACAATTGAATTCAACCTTTGCTGATCTGTATGAAAAAAACGCCAAAGATGCCATTTTAGAAACAGGACAAATTATGGAAATTCCTGAAGGTGAGATTCTGATAGATATTGGACAATACATTAAAATGATGCCTCTCCTATTGAGTGGATCTCTCAAGATTTTACGCGAAGACAATGACGGGAAAGAGCTATTGCTCTATCATGTTCATCCAGGCGAGACTTGCGCCATGTCCATTACCTGTTGCATGGGGGATGCTAAAAGTTCGGTAAGGGCCGTTGCAGAGGAAGACACCAAATTGATTGCCCTACCAACAAGGATCATGGATGAATGGAGTAACCAATATCCCAGTTGGAAGCATTTTATCATGCGGACTTACCAGCGTCGTTTTGAAGAATTGCTCAATACCATTGATAGCATTGCTTTTCAAAAATTGGATGATCGTTTGGAACGCTGGCTCAAGGAAAAAACAGCCAAGTCTCCAGATGGAGTAATTCAGATTACACACCAAGAAATAGCGAGTGAATTGCATTCCTCGCGTGAGGTCATCTCCCGACTATTGAAAAAAATGGAGCACCAAGGAACATTGGAATTAGGAAGAAACAAAATCAAGATGCGTTAAAAAAACGAATGCTTATCTTTGCTCAAACGAAAAAGAAATGAAATTACTAGACGGAAAAGTTGCCATCATCACCGGTGCGTCTCGAGGTATTGGAAAAGGCATTGCTACATTGTTTGCTCAGCAAGGAGCGCATGTTGCATTTACTTATGCTTCATCTGATGAGAAAGCTAGAGCTTTGGAACAAGAACTCAGCGCATTTGGCACCAAAATCAAAGGCTTCAAGAGTGATGCTGCTGATTTTGAAGCTGCACAAAACTTGGTTGATGCTGTGGTTGCTGAATTTGGAACCGTTGATGTATTGGTCAATAACGCGGGTATCACCCGAGATACCTTATTAATGAGAATGACTGAAGAGCAATGGGATGAGGTGATTCGTGTTAATCTTAAGTCAGTATTCAACCTAAGCAAGGCCGTTATCAAACCAATGATGAAAGCCAAAAGCGGCTCCATCATTAACATGAGTTCTGTGGTGGGTGTGAAAGGGAATGCCGGGCAGGCCAATTATGCTGCATCAAAAGCTGGTATCATTGGATTTACCAAAAGCATGGCAGCAGAAATGGGTTCCAGGAATATCCGATGCAATGCCATTGCACCCGGATTTATTGAAACTGAAATGACTAGCGCATTGGCGGAAGATGTTGTTCAAAAATGGAGAGACACCATTCCATTGAAAAGAGGAGGAAGCACTGAAGAAGTTGCCAACGTAACTTTATTTTTGGCCAGTGATATGAGTGCCTACGTAACAGGTCAAACGCTTCATGTTTGCGGTGGCATGTTGATGTAATCAAAAGAACTTGTCCATTTATACTACATATTCGCCACTATGGCTTTGGCTGTGTTTCTTGTTGGGCATTATCCTAGCAGGCGCTTCTTATTGGAGAGAAAAACGGCGCAAGCGATATTCCATCAACACCATTTATTTATTGGCTTTGGTTCGATTTATTGGGGTCACCTTTCTTGGCTTCCTGCTCATCCGACCAATAACCGAAACCCATCAACAAACGGTAGAAAAACCAATCACAGTTGTTGTACATGACAACAGCATGTCCATTCAAGATTTTATTCAAAAAAATCCTGAATGGCGGGATCAATTGACTCAAAAAATCTCATCAATCAATGATCAATCAGAGATAGCTTATTACACTTTTGATGGCGATTTGGCCAACAGCTGGGACTCCCTCAATGCCAAAGGGGCCAGTACCAATATGTCCGTTGCTTTAGAAAAAATAGGAATTCGCTATGCGGGAAGAAACCTTGCAGCTGTTGTATTGGTCACTGATGGACTGTTCAACGAAGGGCAATACCCCATTTACGCTGCGCAAAATCTTCAAGTACCCATTCACACCATTGGTATCGGGGATACCAACATGTACAAAGATGTATTCATCAGTGATGTCCAATGCAATAAGAATACTTTTCTTGGAAATGAGTTCCCCATATTGGTGAACATTGAAACAAGATTGTCTCAAAAGCAGCCGCTTGAAGTTGTTTTAAAAAACAAAGGGCTAGTGATTGAAAAGCAAAGTATCCTTCCTGATGGAAAGCGGACCTTTCACTCCATCCAGTTCAATACACAATCCAAACAACTTGGGGTTCAGCACTACACCATTGATGTTTCGGTTTTAGAAGGAGAGAAAAATACGACCAACAATCATTTCGATTGTTTCATCGAGGTTTTGGATGACAGACAGAAAATCCTGATTGTTGGAGCCGCACCGCACCCTGATATTCAAGCCTTGATGCAATCCATCAACCACTCTGAATCCTTTATTGCGGAATATGTTACAGTGGATGAATGGAAAGGAAAAGGATCTGGTGATGGACTTACCATATTTCATGGCCTACCCAATCAGGCGCAGCAAGTAGCTTCCATCAATGCTTTATTGTCCAACAAAAACCCGTGCTTGTTTATTTGGAGCCAAAGCACACAAGCCAGCTTATTCAATTTGCTTCAAACAGGCATTAACCTTCAAGGAGCCAATGGCAACCGTGAAGAGCGAACACCTTCAGCTGACAGCAAATTCAGCTACTTCCAAATACCACAATCCATCCAATCTCAAAGTCATCAATGGCCACCATTGAGTATCCCATTTGGAAAACTCACATTGTCTCCAGGCATCGTACCCTATTTTCAACAGCAAATGGGCAATTTGAATACTGGCATTCCTTTGGTTGCATTTCAATCCGCTGATGTTGCCAAAATCGGTTTTGTGCTGGGTGAAGGCATCTGGAGATGGCGCATGGCCAATTTTATTCAGTCCAAAAATCATGATGCATTTGATGAGATGATTGGGTCATGGGCGCAATACTTGGTAGACAAGAACAGAGATCATCTATTTAAAGTAAACACCAAGAAAAACTGGTTGTACAACCAACCCGTTGTCTTTCAAGCCAACTTGTATGATGATAGCATGAAGCCATTGTTGGGTCAAAACATTCAATTAAGTTTATGGAATGAGCAAGGAGAGAAACGTGATTATCCTTTTGTCCCAGGTAATAAAGGATATCAATTGGAATTGGGATTATTAGAACCTGGAAGTTACAGTTACCAAGCTCAAGCCAACAATGGAACTCAAAAGTTAACCCATTCAGGAAGTTTTATTGTAGAGAACGTTCAGTTGGAAATGATGAATACTTGGGCCAACCATGATGTTTTGAAAAGTCTGGCCAAAGAAACCAATGGGACATTTTTCACCGCCTCTGAATTGGACTCACTTGCGATTAAACTCAGACAACAGCAAAATTTTGTTTCCGTTGCTTTTGATGAAAGCAATAGAGAAGAATGGATAGATTGGTGGCCCATTCTTGTCGTTATCATCCTTTCTTTTGCTACGGAATGGTTCATCCGAAAATGGCAAGGAGGCTATTGATGGAAAAAACTTCCTTCTTAAAAATTGGTGGTGTACCAGAGCATTTCAATTTGCCATGGATACAGGCATTTCAAAAACAAAAACTACAAAGCATTGGAATAGAAACGAACTGGGTTTTTTTTCCCGGCGGCACAGGAGCTATGACGAGCGCTTTGCACAGCGGAGATTTGGATGTTGCCATATTGTTGACAGAAGGATTTTTGGCCGCGTTCCAGAAAGGATTAAAAGCCAGAATCATCCAGTGCTATATTGAGACTCCTTTGCAATGGGGAATTTACTCCAGCAAAAAAGACGAATTGTACTTTGACACAACTACAAAAATTGCAGTTAGTAGAAAAGGTTCAGGATCTCATTTGATGCCCCTCATACATAGTGAAATGCAGGGAAAGTTATTACGGGATGATCAATTCAAAGTCATTCATCATTTGGAAGATGGCATAGCAGCATTGCATGAAGATTGTGATTATTTTTATTGGGAAAAGTGGATGACGCTGCCGTTCGTGGAACGAGGTCAATGCAAAATGATTGGTGAATTCCATGCCCCTTGGTCTAGTTTCCTGATTGTCGCGAGTGATAAATGCATTGAAGAACAGTCAGACCAATTGCTTTTGATGTTAAAGATAATCGAAGAGCAAGTGCAATGCTTTTTAAGTGATCCCAACACGCCGTTGGAGATCAGCAAACAATTTCAACTGTCACCGGAAAATGCCAAAACATGGCTATCTGAGCAAGAATGGCATCACAATCAAAATGTCATTCACCAAAAGGAAATCATCAACGCCATGAATGCCCTTCAGGGTGTTGGAATAGATATGTCGCAAGTCAAATTGGAAGAATTATTTGCCCCATGGATAACATTAGCACCTTAAAAACGTCCAAAAAGTTTTATCAAAAAAAACGATGGGTAATCACCGCATTGATGGTCTTAACCATGGCTTTGACTTATGTCAACCGAATTTCCATTTTATCCTCCATTGGCCATTATTTGGTTGCCGATGATGATGACTATCAATCTCCCGTTTACGCTGTCCTAGGGGGAAACAGTTCAGAACGCGGAAGTGCCGCAGCTTGGTTGTCCAGGCAACAACCCAATGCACAGTTTCTGGTCACCGGCGGAAATAGGCCCAGTCAATTGGCTGCAGTGGGTATCATTACCACAGAGGCCCATCTCACCAAAAAATGCATGATGCATTTGGGCGTGGATTCATTGCGGATTGAATCATTGGAGAAAGGAACCAGTTCAAAGGAAGAAGCAGACCTTTTACTGGCACATTGCCAAAGAAATCAAATTAAACAAATCACCATTGTTTCCGGGCAATATCACCTTAGAAGACTACGCAGGACATTTGAGCCCCTATTCCAATCGGCCCAGATCAATGTCAAATTCTTTGGTGCTTATGAAAAGGATTTCAAGCCGAATGAATGGTGGAAATCAGAGAGCGGATTGATCTACACCAATAACGAGTACATGAAAATCCTATATTACTGGCTGAAGTACTAACGACATTTTCACATATGTTGATTAGTTTTATGGTCTGATAGAGCCCATGAGTCCTTATCTTTGAGTGGGAGATAATATTCATGGCAGAAGAGTCTTTTTTATCGGATGAATTTCGTCAAATTTTGAATCGCTTTGAGCAAATGCTCAAGGAGAATAAATCATTTTATTTCGATTTGGAAGAGTTGGAGGATTTGGCTTTTTACTACAGCGATCACTTTCAATTCAGCAAGGCTTTGCAAGTCATCGAACATGCCAAATCTCTGTTTCCCCATCATCTGGGATTATTGATCAGGGAAGGTGAAATATACACTGGCATGGGGCAACTACATAAGGCTCTTATTATTCTGAAAAAAGCTGAAAGTTGGGAGGAGGAGAAGTTGGATTGGTTCATGGCCATTTCAGTAGTTTACAGTCAACTCCATGAGCATGACAAAGCCATCCATTATTTAGAGCAAGCCATTGAAATGTCAGACGGTGAAAACTATGATGATATCGCTTTGGAATTGGCACTGGAATATCAAAATGCCAACAAAGTAGATCGCGCTATTGCTTTATTAATGAAAGTCATCATGCACCGTCCAGACAGCGAGACATTGCTGTATGAATTGGCTTATTGCTATGAAAGTACAGATCGCATGGCAGAAGGGCTCACCTTTTTTGAGACTTTGGTGGATGATCGTCCTTTTTCATTTCCTGCTTGGTATTGCTTGGGGAATCTCCAGCAACACCTAGAACAGTTTGAAGCCAGTATTGAATCCTATGAATTCAGTACTGCCATCATGCCAGACTTTGCTCCTGCCCTAATCAACAAGGCGCAGGCGCAATTCAAGAACAAGCAATACGCTGAAGCCATAAAAACACTTGAATCTACTTTTCATTTAGAGCCACCTGACGCCACAACGTTTTGTCATATGGGTGAATGCTATGAGAAATTGGAAGAAGTGGAAAAAGCGCAAGAATTGTATCAAAAGGCAATACAATTGGACGATCGTTGTGCTGATGCCTATTTGGGCATGGCTGTGGTAATGGATTTCAAAGAGCAACATGTCGAGGCCTTGGCATTTGCACGCATTGCCTTTGAATTTGACCCTAACAATGATGAGTATGCGTTGGTTTATATGAGATTGTTGAGTAAACTCAATCTCTTTGAAGACGCACTTGAGATAGGAGAATCGCTTGTTCAGCAACATTCCACTGATGAGGAATCATGGGCAGGTTATGCAGATATACATTTGAGAATGGAGAAATTCCAAGAAGCTTTAATGATCATTGAAGCTGGATTGGCAGCTATTCCCAACAGCAAAATGCTTTCAGCTCGCAAAGTTATTGCGCTATATTACAACAAACAATTGCTTCAAGCTGAGGATTGGTTCAATGCTACCTATACGCCTTCAGATGAAAATGAATATGAAGAATTGATTCCTTTATTCCCTTTGATTGCGGAATGGAGTGTATATCAAAACAAAAAACAATTTTTTGACAATTAAAAAATGAATTACGATTTAGACTTTATACCTCAAAGACCCACCAGACCAAGACAAGACGGCTTAACCATGGTTATGGACAAAGGACTTTCCATCCGTCAAGCGGAAGATCTCATCAACTCATCAGGTGACTATGTTGATATAGTAAAACTTGGTTTTGGGACTTCAGCCTTCAGTAATAACTTGAAAGAAAAAATCAAGCTTTACCATGATGCTGGCATGAAAGTTTATTTGGGTGGAACTTTGTTTGAGGCCTTTGTGGTGAGAAATAAAATTGACGCTTACAAAAAGTATGTGAGTGACTTGAAACTGACTACAATTGAAGTTTCTGATGGATCAATTTCCATTGCGCATGACATCAAATGCAGCTGGATTGAAGATTTGGCAAAAGACTTTACAGTCCTTTCCGAAGTGGGATCAAAAGAGGAAGGAATTCTGATATCGCCCAGCAAGTGGATTAAAATGATGCAAACAGAATTGCAAGCTGGTAGTTGGAAGGTGATTGCAGAAGCCAGGGAGAGTGGTACTGTTGGCATTTATCGACCCAATGGTCAAGCGCATGTAATGCTCATCAACCGCATCCTTCAAAAGGTGAAAATGGAAAACATCATTTGGGAAGCTCCAAAAAAAGCACAGCAAGTGTATTTCATTCAGCACATGGGCCCCAATGTGAATTTGGGAAACATTGCGGAAAACGAAGTAATCCCGCTTGAATGTTTGAGAACCGGATTGCGAGGAGACACATTCTTTCAATTTCTCCCAGAAGAGATTGTCAACAAAATGAAACAATAATTCCATGCATATTTCAGCGCAAACATATAAGCAATGGTTGGATGAAGGTAAGCCTCATCAACTGATTGACATTCGGGAGCAATATGAAATAGAAAATTGCACTTTGAACGGACGCCCCATAGCCATGGCTCATATAATGAATCAATTGGATGAAGTTAATGATGGAGATGTTGTTATTCATTGCAATAGTGGAAAAAGAAGCGATGCCGTTGTATTTGCATTGCGTCAAAAACTTTTACGCAACAATATCCATTCCCTAGAGGGTGGAATTCAAAACTTTGTTGAATTATACTTACCTGAACAAAACTGTGCATCATGAGTGAATTATTGGACATTTTATTACACATCAATGACCACCTGGATGCTTGGCTACAGATTTATGGAAGTTCGTTGTACTTCATCTTATTCATGATCATTTTCGTAGAAACAGGTTTGGTCATCATGCCATTTTTACCGGGTGACTCATTGCTGTTTGCCGTTGGAGCCATTTGCGCTCGAATGGCTGACGACCCCAATCCTGCCCTCTCACTTTTTCCATTGATTGCGCTGCTTTCAGTTGCTGCTATAGCCGGAGACCACAGCAATTATTTCATAGGAAAGTATGCAGGGGCCAAGGTGGTGAGATGGAAAGTTGGTGGAAAAGCGCTGGTGAAAGAAAGTTACATTTCAAAAACACAAGCCTTCTTTGATCAATATGGAACCAAAGCCATTGTATTGGCCCGATTTGTTCCGATCGTAAGAACATTTACACCTTTTGTAGCCGGAATTGGCAATATGGATTTCAAGAAAAAATTCATGCCGTATGACATTATGGGAGGCATATTATGGATTTCCTCCATGACCATAGCCGGTTATATTCTGGGGTCACATGAATGGGTTAAAGCTCATTTTGAAGCTGTGGTACTCATCATTATTTTCCTTTCCATCTTGCCGATGATTTTGGCATACATCAAACATTTGATTGGAAAATCAAAATGATTTGGAAATTTGGATTACTAGGGAAATCTCTGGAACACAGCTTTTCACCTGAATACTTTTACAATAAATTTCAATCCTTAACACTTCCTCATTCCTATGAAAAGATAGAGGTTGACGATTTGAAGGATATACGCAATATCATTGCCGCAAAAGGGCTCAACGGATTCAACGTTACCATTCCCTATAAGGAGGAGATCATTCCATATTTGGACCAATTGACTGCTGAGGCGGTTGCTGTTGGAGCTGTAAATTGTGTTGTTATAAAAAACAATAATTGGATTGGACACAACACCGACATCGGAGGTTTTGAAAAAAGCATATTGCCTTTTTTGGAAAACCACTATCCCAGGGCTTTAATCGTTGGGACAGGTGGAGCGTCAAAAGCCGTTGCCCATGTCTTGGAGAGTAAGGGCATTGCCGTTTTTTATTTAACCCGAACTCCTCACCAAAAGAACCATCTGGGATACCACGACATTGATGTCAGTAGCTTGGTGCATTTTCCGCTGATTGTGCAGTGCACTCCATTGGGAACCTGGCCAGATACAGATACTTTGCCAGCTCTTCCTTATGAAGGATTAACCCACCAACACTATCTTTTTGATTTGATCTACAACCCCTCTGAAACGGCATTTTTAAAGAAAGGGATCGAAAAAGGATGTCAAGTGCAAAATGGAATCCGCATGTTAGAAATTCAAGCTGATTTATCTTGGGATTTTTGGAAACAAAAGTTGACTTAATTTTACTGAAATCTTTGACATTTGTTCTCAATCATTACTCATAAAATCAAGGAACTTAAGTTAGGGCAAAGTGCTCTTCTTGCAGGCTCTGCGGGAATTGGACAGGCCATCTCTTATCTGTTCATGCCCATATTATCTAGGGTGTTTACCACAGAAGATTATTCCGTCTTTTCCCTTTTCTACGCTTGGATTGTTCCATTGGCTGTCTTCTCCACCTTTAGAATTGAGTTCGCCATTCCACACCAACACAACTCTGAAAAAAGATTTAAAACGGCTTATACCGCAATAAAAAGTTCAGTAATCATCACTCTTTTGATTTCTTTACTTGTATTCATTGGATGGACTGCTGGTTGGCTTCAAAATACCAATATCCTCATTTGGATTCCGCTTGGAATTTTATCCGTGAGTATACCGCAAATTTTATATTTCCTCAGCACAAGAGAAAATCAGTATCGGAAAAGTGGATTGTATCGAATCATCAATAATCTTGTTCTTCAATCGGCTTCTGCGATTCTTGGTTGGATGCTATGGGGAAGCACTGGCTTGATAGTCGGAATGCTTATTGGCCAAATGGCTGGAGCATTGACATTATTGGTGGGGAACGGAAAAATGCTTTTAAAAAATGCTGAAAAAGAAAGTTGGACTACTTCATTAAAAGAATTCAAATCCTACATACTGTACAGCACGCCGCAAGGATTAATTGAGACGCTGCAATTGAGTGGAACTATCTTTATTATATATGCGCTATTTGATGAACCGTATCCAGGTCTTTTTTATTTGTGCTGGCGCATTCTTCAATCCCCTATAACACTAATCAGCAATACCATTTTTGTTGTTCATTACAACAATGCTTCACAGCTGCACAGTCAGCAAAAAGACTACCATTGGTTAATTACCAAAACAGCCAAATTACTCTTCGTCATTGGTGGATGTATTGGGTGTGTTTTATTCTTTTTTGGTCCACCATTATTCGCATTTTTCTTGGGCGAGCCCTGGAGAGAGGCAGGTGAAATCGCTCGTATATTATCTCCATGGTTTGTACTTCAATTTGCTGTAACACCATTTTCATTTGTTGCCATATTGGAAAACAAACAAAGGACCGCCTTCTTCATTTCTTTGATGGATATCGTTCTTAAAGGAATCAGTCTATTGATTGGAAGCTATTTGCACTCCATCACAATCGGTCTCATCTTGTATTCGTTAAGTGGCACTTTGATTCTGCTGTTCACTTACTTCTGGTATTTAAAACAATCAAAAAAAGACTTTTAATAAGCTTTAAAAAGTTCCCGCTTTTGGAATTGGTCGTTGACTAATTTAACAGCACATAAAACCAAAGCATTTGAATACCATTATCCTATTATCGCTATCCTTGCTGACCATTGTGATGTGGAAAATGCAGCGTTGCATTTGGCATAAGAGTCCCAACATCGTCTTCCCCATTTTTATAGGCATCTTCTATTATTGGTCATTGGCAGGAGCTTGGTTTTTTGTCTTTGATCAAACCACGCAGCTTGGAGAAAAAATAGGAATACATTATCATTACTTGCTGGAAAAGATGTTCATGGTACAACTGGACATAGACTATTTGATGAGTATTTGGATTATTGGAGGATTCATTATCATGCTTCAAGCTGTTTTGCTTTTTCTCATCCCTCAGCATTCAAACGGAAAAGAAAATTCCCAAAACTCCATAACAAAAAATGAAAATTTCTATTCATTCATCGCAATACTCTTTCTGACCATATCCATCCTCATTGTCGATGATGTCATCGCTTATTCTTTGATTTTGAATGAATCTGTTTACCTCAACATTCGATCACCGCATGTTCCCTACTACTCTCTTCATCAACTGGCATGCTGGATAATGATGGTTAGCTTGACAATCCCTCTGGCAATGGGTTTGAGAAATAAAATTAAAAACAATCAACATTTCTCACTTTCCATTTTCTATTGGATTGTATTTGGCCTAGGACAATTTTATCTGATTTTTATTGGATCTCGGCATGAGGCATTTCTGTGCGGATTAACCACCATCTTATTTATATCATACCCGCATCAAAAAATAGTAAGCCAATGGCGCACCTATGGTTGTGTTTTGGCTATTTGGATGGTTATCCTTTTCCTGAATGATCCTTTCAGAAGTCTCTCACCAGTTGTAGGAAAATCTTTGGGATTAACGGCCGCTGTCAGTTCATTCCAAAATGTGAGAGACGCATCCATTTTCAGCGAGGAAAGAACGTTCATTGGACATCACAATTCACAGTTGAGTGAAGACATAATCCAGCGAAAAAATGCCAGAGACACCACATTTGTCGTCAATCAAGATACCCTCACCATCAATGTTAAAGATTTTGAACAACAACGTAAAGTTGATCAAGAGTACATTGTTTATGAAGGAAAAAAGTACAAGGTCCCTAATCCACATATTTCAAAAGCTTACCAGCACAGCAGCGCAAGTGAAAAAATTTTCAGAGCATTCACAGGCATTCTTTTTAGCAATGAACTATTCGCTGGCCATTTTTCCATGTACGGTGTCATACATTACAGCGTGCCAATAAATTTGGGCATCAGTTTTAAAAATCTAGTTTTTTCATTTATTCCTTCATTCATTCAAAAAGAAAGGCCGCAAGATGTATATGGTTATTATGCTGAGCAACTGAAATTGCCGAAAGACCAGGGCTTCACCATCAATCACATTACAGCATGGTACATTAATTTTGGGTTGATTGGAATACTCATTGGTCCCGTATTCATAGGTCTAATTCTCATGAGTCCTTTACTCATTGGCTCAAAGATTTGGAAACATTTTCCTGGCAATACAGCCATTTTCATTTTTTCCATGATTACCTGTTTTGGAGCAATGTTGATTCGTTCAGGACCGGAAGGTTTAAAATCTATCTTATATGAAGGTGTTATCATTCCGATGGGTCTAATATGGGGTTACACTTTGATACAACAAATACGGTATAAATCACGGTCATGAAAATTCTGCACATCATACCATATCATCCCTCGCCTTCAGCATTTGTATTTGCCAAAAGACAAGTACAGGATTTAATTCTAGAGGGACATGAATGCGAGATTTTCTTTTTCAATACCAAGATTTCTCCGATACTTTTTTTCAGGCAATTGATTAGCTACAAAAAGAAAATCAAAGCATTCCAACCCGATATTATTCACGCACATTACGGAACTTATACAGCCTATTTTTCCAGTTCATTTCATAACTCTCCATTGATTATCACCTTTCAAGGAAGTGACATCAACCATACCACTGATGTGCATCCATGGCGAGAAAAAATGGGGAAATGGATGAGCAAAAGAGCAGCACAACGTGCCAATGGGATCATTTGTGTTGGTCAAAAAATATTTGATCTACTCCCTTTGGGAAAAGAAAAAGCGCACATCATCCCTTGTGGCATAGACATTAGAATTTTCAAACCGCTGAACCGAGAGGAGTGCAAAAGAAAACTACAGCTCTCATCCAATACACGATGCATATTCTTCAATGCCAATAACCCCATTGTCAAAAGACTTGACATCGCTGAAAAAGTTGTGAAAGAATTATCTGTAAACCATTCAGTTCAATTACTCACGCTTAATGGGAATGTACATCCAGATGAAATCCCAGTGTATTTGAATGCCTGTGATGCCTTATTACTATGTTCAGACAGTGAAGGAAGTCCGATGGTCATCAAAGAAGCTTTGGCCTGCCAAATACCCATCGTGAGTGTTGCTGTTGGAGATGTGTCACAACGAATAATCGATGTCGACAATTGTTTTATAGTACCACAAGAAATTTCTGACATTGTAACAAAGATGGAGTACATTTTTGAACGTCCGAATCTGAGTACAAATGGTCGCGAAAAACTAATTAAAGATCAATTGGATTCAGTTACCATCATCCATCAAATCATTGAACTGTATAAAACTGTAAATAGTAATAGGTGAACGAACCCGCTAACATATCTAGGACATATCACTATTTGCTAGGTTTTTGCGCCTTGCTTATCGGTGCTTATTCCAAGTTGGTTTTACTCGGACTTCTCCCCCTGTTTGTAGTTGTTATCCTTGCCTGGAGAAGAGGTTTTTTGAACTTTCGTTGGCATTTCACTCAGTGGTCCTGGACCCTACTCTATTCATTCTATTTCATTTACAGCGTAATTTTTTGGAATGATGAAATTAGCCCTAAGCAAATAGAATACAAGCTATCATGGTTAATCTTTCCTATCATCTTCTCCTTTGTACCTCAATTCAAATTGGAAAAAAAATACATCATCTTTGGTCTGACAACGGGTGTAATCATTTCCTCTGTGATGGGTATAGCCAAGGCGATACATGCTTGTCTTACCATAGGAGTCACACTCACCTCCTACACTTCCAGTAATATTTGCATCAACCATCCAACTTATTTTTCAGCAACTGCGACCATCGCGTTACTTCTACTGATTGAAAACTGGAATCAAAAACCCTTGAAATCTTGGCCCCAATGGGTTAAGATAATCTTAGTAGGATTCATAACACTCATGATTCTCCTGAGTTTCTCTATGGCCGGATTTCTATTCATTGCCGCATCTTCGGGATTGGTGTTTATTCATTTTTTAATTAAAAGAGAAACACCAATGAAACGCAAACTTTTCATGATTGCGTTTCCTATTATTGGCATCATGCTCCTTTCCCAAAATGATTTCATCAAAGGGGAATTCAATAACACCAGACTTGCATTGTCGGAATACATCAATGATCCAGCTCAATTTATTGCTGATAAAAAACAGTCTCAAAATGGTGATGAAGTGCGACTCATCATGTGGACTGCTTCATTCCTTGAAATTAAAGAGCATCCTTTGGGTGTTGGGCCAACACAAATTGGTCAACATTTGAGTCAACGATTGACTACTTTGCAACAACCGCAAATGGCTCAAATGAATAACCACGGGGAAGTGCATTACAATCCACACAACCAATATTTACAAATGGCATTGGAAATTGGCTGGATTCCACTGTGCATCTTTATCATGATGCTCGTTAATTTCATTGCAATTGGCATCAAAAACAATTCCTACGCCATCTCCGCTATTGCATTATTACTCGGATTTCACTGCCTTTTTGAATCCATTCTACAAAGACAATCTGGTATCGTCACTTTTACTTTCATCATCTCGTTTTGCATTCTCTATTTGGAATCCAAATCAAAAAAAGAAATTGAACATGTGGCATAATTTTCAAAATAAATATAGCCGCTATTGGAAATCAGATTTCTTTAGAAACATGAAAACACTGATGGCTGGGACAGTTTTTGGCCAGCTCATTGTTCTTGCCTTTACTCCCATTCTCAGTAGGATTTATTCACCAGAAGATTTTACAACGTTGGAGCAATTCATTATGATTCTCAATATCGCTGTGGTGGTGATCACTGGGAAGTATGAGTTTGCCATCATGCACCCAAAAAAAAATGAAGAAGCCCGACATATCGTAATTCTTTCAACCTTATTGGCACTTCTTGGCAGTCTAATTTTTGTAGTATTTGGATTGCTTTTCTCTGATGCCATTGCAGTTTACTACAACAACCCAGAGATGGGCCAATACTTCTGGCTTTTGGGACCATCCCTTTTCGGATTTGCCCTTTTCAACATTTCCAACTATTGGTTCAGTCGTCAAAAAAAATACCAATATGCCGCTACCTCTAAAATTTTAAATGCCAGTGCTGGCGAGCCTGTTAAATATACATTGGGAATCTTTCAACCATCTGCTGGAGGATTGATCTGGGGAACAACCATTGGCATCTGCCTGGGCGGTATCTACAGCGTTTGGAGTTTTCTCAAAACAGAAGCCAAAGGTTTCTCCTCCTGGACAAAAAATGAAATACTCACCCAAGCTAAAATTTACAAAGACTACCCTTGCTACAGCATATGGGGAAGCATTTTAAATCGATTGGCGCAATGGGCGCATGTCGGGATATTCACCCATTTCTATGGTCTCATCGCCATTGGTTGGATGGCGTTATCCAGAAGGGTGGTTCAAGCGCCTCTCAATGTAATCAGCGGGAGTTTTAGTCAAGTTTTCTTTCAACGGATATCAGAAATTGAAGAACCCAAAGAATTAAAAAAAGAGTATTACAAAGCGCTATGGATTTTTGCTTTAATCGCATTGTTTATTGTCGTTATTGTTTTTTCACTGCCTGAATCCACAATGGGATTTGTATTCGGCGAGAATTGGTTACCAGCCATTGCATACTTGCGGATTCTTACATTGTGGTATGCACTTAACTTCATTACATCTTCGCTCTCATTTGTTGCACTTCGCATACAGATGCAGCGTGTAGCACTGGCCTTGGATATTCTACATTTTGTCTTTGTCTATGGGGCCGTCATAGGAGCCTATTACATGAAATGTGATGAATACCAAGCGACATTGGTACTTGTATTGGCTAAGGTTGCTTACTTCATTATCAACCTTACTGTATTATCTTGGAGGCTGAATCATTATGTCCATCAACACACCAAATAAAAAAGTCATATCACTTGTTGCCAATGGCTTTCAAAATGACAACCGTGTTCAGCGTATGGCAGAGTCTATACAAGAGATTTCCTTTGATGTGGCCATTGTTGGCTGGCTAAAAGGACAACTTAAAGAACGAGAAGTCATCAACAACGTTCCCGTTCATCGGATAAGAACCAAAAGTCAAAAATGGAAAAGAAGCAATAAAATCATTGGATTGATTCAATTCATTGATTTCTGCATTTGTACAATAAGACAATACAAAGATTTTGACATTTGGCATTGCAATGACTTTGAAGCTTTCTGGATTGGCCTTTGGGCAAAATTATTCAATCCAAAAATCACACTAGTGTATGACAGCCATGAATACCAAAAGGAAAGATTGGGAACTCCATTCTACGTTAAGTGGGTCATTTATTGGGTAGAAAAACTGTTCATTTCCAAGGCGAAAATTTTCATCACCGTAAGCCCCGGTATTGCTAAAGAATATCAAAAACTGTACAAGATTCGAGATTACTCTTTGGTTAGGAATACACCTCACGCGATGATTGCGAACAAAGCCAATATTTTCAGAGAAAAGTTCAAAATTCGTTCGAATCAAAAAATATTCTTGTATCAAGGGATGGTTTCACAAGGAAGAGGCATTGAAAACATGATTGAAGCATTTAAATCCAGAAGCAATGACCAAGCGGTACTGATCATTATGGGACAAGGGAAAATAGAAAACTGGGTCAAAGACCAAATCAAAAATTCAAACATCATTTTTCACCATCCCTACGTATCTTACCAAGAAATACCAAACTATACCGGAAGTGCCGATGTAGGGTTAAACACCGCCGTCAACAATTGTCTTAATCACTACTATTGTCTTCCCAATAAACTTTTTGAATATATACAATCTGAACTTCCCATCCTCACCAACAATTTGTTCGACTGTAAATCACTTGTCGAAGAATATGTCATTGGTTCAGTTATCCAAGAATACACGCCTGATGGCATAAACAAGGCCATCGATGGTATGCTCACCCAGGATTTGTCTGATTATCAGCAGAATTTGAAAAAAGCCAAAGCAATATTGCATTGGGACGAAGAGAAAAAACAATTGCAAAGAGCTTATCAAAAATTGAATCAATGAACGTGCAGCAAACATTGCCTAAGGTGGGTATTGTCATTCCGTGTTATCAAGAAAAAAACTACATCGAAAAATGCATTCGTTCCTGCATTGAACAATCCTACCAAGGTACAATTCAAGTTGTCGTTGTAGATGGAGGCAGCACAGATGGCACGGTAGAAATCATCAGAAAAATGGAAAGTGAATTTCCGAATCAAATTGTCCTTAAAAACAACCCATTAAAAGTAACACCCGTTTCTCTCAATATTGGTTTACAACATTTGCAAACGGATTTAAAAATGATTCTGGGTGCGCATTCCTACTTAACAACTGATTATGTCTCCAAGTCCGTGGCTGCATTTGACACTAACAAACAAGTTGATTGCGTTGGAGGCATTATTATCAATCAGTACGAAGACAATACATCCCGAAATATAGGTCTCGCAATGTCCTCACCCTTTGGCGTTGGCAACGCCACCTTTAGAACAGGAGGTAAAAAAGGCTTGGTAGACACTGTAGCCTTTGGCATGTACAAAAAAAAAGTTTTTGAAAATATAGGTTACTTCAATGAGCATTTGATTCGAAACCAAGATGACGAATTCAATTTTAGATTAACCCAAAATCAAGGGAAAATACTTTTTGACCCAGAAATCATTTCACATTATTACGCCAGGGGAAGCTACAACAAACTTTTTAGGCAGTACTTTCAATATGGATTTTGGAAGGTATACGTGAATGTGCTTCATCAAAGTGTGACCAGCATTCGGCAATTGATTCCCTGTTTTTTTGTGGTATACTTGATTTGTGCTATTGTACTCAACATCGTTGCGCCCAAACTTTCCATTTTCTGGAATCTACCCATGTTTCTTTATCTTGTAATGGGCATTCTTGCAGCAGCCAAAAAAGATATAAAAAATAGCCCATCCATACTCTGGACTTTCATACTCCTTCATTTGTCCTATGGGTCAGGATATTTAAAAGGAATCATTCAATTTGGTATTTTAAAACAACAAGCAAAAGTACAACATGCGAAACACAATCGCTAGTCTATTATTTCTAATCATTGAATATGCAATGAGCGGACAGACATCTATCGCATTACAAGAAGGTTGGATGTTCAGTCCTGCCAATGAAAACCAATGGCGCCCGGCTGAGATTCCCGGAAATATATTCAGTGATTTAGAAAGACAAAACATCATCCAAAACCCGCTGCTGGGAACAAACGAAAAAGAAGCGCAATGGGTTAGTCAACAAGATTGGGAATATCAATTGGACAAGATCCAATTACCGGATCTGAAAGCAGGTCAGCATTTTCAATTGATACTGCCTGAATTGGATACCTATGCTGATATCTATTGGAACAATCAATTCATAATCAGAACGGACAACGCTTTCAGAACTTGGAAAATAAACATTGATCAAATTTCCCGCTCAAACCAACTGCGCATCTATTTCCACTCGCCCTATAAAGTAGCGCGCGAAAGACTAAAAAATCTTCCTTATCCCCTGCCTGGAGATAGCCTTCGCGCTGTAACGCGCAAACCACAATATCAGTTTGGATGGGATTGGGGACCATCATTGGCGGGATGTGGTATTAAAAAACAACCCGTCATTCAAGTCATTCATGACCAACATGTCGTTCAGGATCAACTCATCTTGCCAAGCCAACACAATAAAGAAGCAAACTATCATTTAAAAATGAGTGTTCCAGCAGAACAATGTGAGGTAACCATTTTTCATCAACAAAGTGACTCAATCATTCTTCAAAAGACATTTAGCGCTGTATCAGAAATCACATGCTCCTTTCTTCCTGTGCAAAATACCCTGTGGCAAATAGGTAGAGAGAATGCCTTGGATACCTATACCATTATTGTTCATGACAAGAATGAGATTATACATCAAAAGAGATTCAACTTATTGCCCAGAAGCATTGAATTATCCCAGAAGAAAGACAAATGGGGAAAGGAATTTTACTTTGTTGTAAACGGCAAAAAAACATTCATGAAAGGTGCCAACTACATACCCATAAAATTCTTTCATGAGCAAGCCAGTGAAGAAGATTATCGGCTACTTATTCAGCGGTGCAAAGAAAGCAACATCAATATGCTCCGGGTTTGGGGTGGAGGCATCTACGAACCTGATATTTTTTATGATTTGTGTGATCAAGCAGGCATCATGGTATGGCAAGACTTCATGTTTGCTTGTTCGATGTATCCGGGAGATGAAGGTTTTTTGGCTAATCTGCAGGCTGAGGTTACTGAACAAGTTCAGCGATTGAGCCATCACCCTTGCATGGCTTTGTGGTGCGGTAATAATGAAAACAGCGAAGGCTGGGAGCGCTGGGGTTGGCAGATGGGACTATCAGAAAAAAGAAAAAGCCAAATCCAAAAAGCCTACAACGATGTGTTTTTAAAGCTCCTACCCAACACTGTTAACCAATATGCCCAATTGCCTTATTGGCCGTCTTCACCGCTCTGGGGAAGAGGGGATGAAAGAAGCTTGAAAGAAGGGGATTGCCATTACTGGGGGGTATGGCATGACGCCGAAAATTTTGAAGTGTTGACGACCAAAATTCCTCGGTTCATGAGCGAGTTTGGGATGCAAAGCTATCCTAACCCCAAGGTGATGGATGAAATGTGTACAACAGGAAAATACCAGCCCAAAGATCCAGGAATATTACAGCATCAAAAACACAATAGAGGTTTTGCTCTGATGCACCAATACATGCAATACTGGCATCCAACTGGAGAAGGATTAAACAATGAGCAATATGCCTTGCTCACACAATATGTGCAAGCGGAAGGGATGACCATGGGTATTGAGGCGCAAAGAAGACACATGGACAAATGTGGCGGTACATTGTTTTGGCAACTCAATGATGTTTGGCCTGCTTTTTCCTGGAGTGCTATGGATTGGCATTTTCAGCCCAAACCTTTGATGACTCAGTTGACCCATGCATACGCCCCATTTTTAGCTTCTGCAGAATGGAATGGAAAGGAATGGAGTCTTTACCTTATTAATGAGGACACCATTTTAAACAATGCCGCAATACACATTCAATATTGTGTCAAAGAGACCGTCAATAAAGATTGGCAATTAAATACCGGCGTCAACAAAGGAAGTCATGTTGTATTTAAAACCAAAGAAATTACACATCAGGATGATGCCTATTTCATCATCGAATGCAGGCATCCACAATTGCCCAATGGGGTTTACCGCAGGCAGCTGAAATCCAAAGGTTTTTCTAAGCAATTCATGGTCCCTGCCATTGAGAACGACCATTGGATTTGCAAACCCTTATTCAAAGAAACCACCAACGACTAGCGCACCTCTATCACAAGCATTCTGGCTTCGTCAGGCCCATCTGCGTTGGATCGATTTTTTCCTGCAGGCATCAATTTGTAAATGGATTGCAAACTTTTTTCTCCATCACGAATTTCAATTTGATAAGATTGATTCGCGATAATTTGGGTCACAGCCACTCCATTTTTATCTGTCATGGCTTTGGCTATCTCCACACCGTATTCATCCATCCAATACACCATCAAACCTTTGATAGGCTTACCTCTTTTGGTAACAATTCTTCCCCATGCTTGGGTGTAATTGTTCACAATCGCAGTATTTCCAATCATTGCATAATTGGAAATATCCACGCTGTATATATCTCTTTCACCCAATGAGTTATCAAACTCCGCTGCCAAAAACATGGTTTTATTGTCTCTGGTAATTGAAAGCGTTGATTCCTCGTTAACTGTATTGATGGGATAACCCAAATTCATTGGAGGAGTCCAAGAGTCATTGATAAATTCTGACTTAAAAATATCATAACCACCCAAAGACAAATGGCCATTCGATGCAAAGAAAATGACCTTGCCATTGGGATGAATAAAGACAAACTTCTCGTCTCCTGGCGTGTTGATTACACTGCCCAAATTCTTGGGCTCTGTCCAATTTCCATTCATGCGTTGACTTACATAAATATCCCCCCTACCCAATCCTTTGTCTCGCTCGCTAACAAAATAAAGAAATTGACCATCTTCAGTAATGGAAGTGGAGCTCTCAAATCGGTTTTTGGTATTAATGGGGAATGCCAACGGCGTGGCTTCTAAAAATTCACCGTTATTTATATCCTTTTGTGAGTAGAAAATATCACCTGAGACTTTACCATCATTTTTATAAACGTACATACCGGATCCATCTGGGGTAATACTCAGAATTCCGTCATGAGATTCAGTATTCACTTTACCCTCTACTTTCTCAGCCTCCATCCACTTTCCATTGACATCCCTCTGGCTAAAGAAAATATCCTCATAAAATTTGTAATCTCCTTTTTCATCAACTTTACCTCCAGTTGTAGAACTTCTTCTTGACGTAAAATACAACTTATTTCCATCCGCGGTGACACTCGGTGCGTACTCCTCGTAGCGCGAGTTGATCTCCTTTCCCAAATTTGCTATGGTTACAGGAACAGGCTTGGCCATCATTGACTTTGCATATTTACATTCCTGAATGTAACGACGGGTTTCAGCGTAATCCTGACTCAATGGAGCAATGTCCTTCAAATACTTTTCGTAGTATTCCACTGCTTTATTCAACTCAGCCAAACGATGGTAGCACTTGGCATAAAACAAAAAACCTTCTGGGGTGATGAAGGATTGCGTGGACATGGCCTTGTTATAGTAATCCAAAGCAATTTTGTACTTCTTTAAACGGTAATAACACTCTGAGGTACTCTTCAATGCCATAAAGCTCAATGAATCAATGCTAAGCACTTCTCTGAACTCTGTTAAGGCGCCTCGAACATTGTTATTGTCCAATTTACGTTGTGCGCTATTCAACTTTGCAGGGATCATGGCTTTGTCCATCACAGAGACTCCATTGGTATCAATTTGCGCCGAGAGCGCAGATGATAAAACAACACACAGTAGAAGTAGAAATAATTTGTTCATACCCATCATTTGGTTCAACGAATGTAACCAAAGTTATTCACGGATGGTTTGATGAATTGCAAGAGAAACTAACTTTGTCATCAACAATGCAGAACACAACAGAAAGCAATAGCCTTTACAACAATCTTGATGAAATAACATCAGCCGATTTGTTGAACATCATTAATCAGGAGGACCGCAAAGTACCCTTGGCCATAGAACCCATCATTCCCCAAATTGCACTTTTGGTGGATGAAATTATTATCCGAATGAAAAATGGGGGGCGTTTATTTTACATGGGAGCTGGAACAAGTGGTCGATTGGGAATTGTTGATGCGTCAGAGTGTCCTCCCACATACGGGGTGCCTCACGATTGGGTGATCGGTATCATTGCCGGCGGTGATCAAGCCATACGCTATCCCGTGGAAGGAGCCGAGGACGATTTAAATCAAGGGGCTTTAGACTTGCAAGCGCATCAACCCAACAACCAAGATACATTGGTGGGTATAGCCGCAAGCGGAAGAACACCCTACGTCATTGGTGCTTTACAAAAAGCACAATCATTGGGAATGCTAACCGCTTCAATCACATGCAATCCTGGTAGTCCTGTAACACAGCATGCCCAATTCCCATTGGTTGCTGAGGTTGGTCCCGAGGTGGTAACAGGAAGCACAAGAATGAAATCAGGGACAGCACAAAAACTTATTCTGAACATGATTTCAACTGCGGTTATGGTTGGGATGGGAAGGGTGAAAGGAAGTAAAATGGTTGACATGCAGCTCTCAAATGAAAAATTGGTGAATCGCGGAATCAGGATGGTCAAAGAACAAACTGGAGTTAACGATGACCTTGCTTTTGAACTTTTAATAAAACATGGTAGCGTGCGCAAAGCTGTTGACTTTTATAACAACAATCATGCATGACATTGAACCCTATTACGGATGGCGTGACTATTATATCGCCAGTGAAGATCCATCATCCATTTTCTTTGACCGACAATATTCGGAATTTGAATTTTCTCAAAAAATCTACAATCACTACATCCACCCGCAATGGGATAGTATGGATAGTCAAACACTTTTCTTAAAAGTATTATTTGTGGACTATGAGGATTGCTATGCCATCATTGAACTCATCGGTGAATGGAATGATTTATTGTACAATGACATCATGCTCCTCAAAAGAGAAGTAGCCGATCAACTCATAGAGTTCGGTGTAAATAAATTTGTTCTCATTGGTGAGAACGTTCTCAACTTTCATCCATCTGATGATTGTTATTATGAAGAATGGTTTGAAGATGTGCAAGACCAAGACGGATGGATATGTCTATTGAACTTTAGAGACCATGTATTGCATGACTTTGCGGAAGCCAACATTGATCATTACTTCATTACAGGCGGAAAATTGCAAGAAGTGAACTGGCGCACCTACCAACCTGAAGTGTTGTTTGAGAAGATCAACCAAGTGGTTCAAAAAAGAATTGGTTAAACAGATCATCATTTGAAGGGCTCAATCAGCCAAAATCATCATTCCTTTTGATACATCAAAAAATTGTAATACCTTGCTAGTAGAAATTTGTTAGAAGATTCATTTCATGAAAAAATCATCGATTAGAGACAGTTTGCCTTTGGGTTTTGTACAGGAACAACTCACCAAAGGTGCCTTAGAGAATTTGGATGATTTTACTTTACGCATTCAACAACACCTGGTTAAGCAATTGAATGAAATTCAGCAGGCAGCATTAAAAGATGAAATTCCCGTCATCAGACCCTTGGCCAAAAGCATACAAATGGGCATGCATGTTTTGAACGATCATAGCGCTGACGATGTATTGGATAAAATCCAAAATCTCTGCGGAAAGATGCAATCTTTAAATGAGATCGAAGAAAGCATATGCACATTGCAGCAATGCACCCAACATTTCAGAGAAGCCATTTTCACAAAAAAGTAAACACAAAAGAAAAACGCTCCTTTTGAGAGCGTTTGTTCTGCGGAAAGGGGGGGATTCGAACCCCCGGTAGGGTTTCCCCTACGACAGTTTAGCAAACTGTTGGTTTCAGCCACTCACCCACCTTTCCTTGGGTTTTCCTGACTAGAGGACTGCAAAAATACTGCAAAAGGATGTTTTTCGCAATCAAAAAAAGCGGAAATCAAAAAAAAAGCAGCCAAGCAAAAAAAAGTACATATTCAAAAACATTTTTGTGTAAATTCGCATCCCGTTCGGGGTGTAGCGTAGCCCGGTATCGCGCCTGCTTTGGGAGCAGGAGGTCGTAGGTTCGAATCCTGCCACCCCGACAAAACAAGGGACGACAACTGTTGTCCCTTTCTTTTTAGATCTCGTAGCTCAGTTGGATAGAGCATCTGCCTTCTAAGCAGACGGTCAGGGGTTCGAATCCCTTCGGGATCACTAAGAGAACAAAAAGACCCTCAGTATTTGAGGGTTTTTTGTTGGGGCTCATTCATTTAAGCTTGCTTGACAATGAATGAGCAACAACAAAAGCAAGAACATGAAATGTTCAATTTTTTGTTTTCGGAATTCGGATAAACAGGGTTCTGCAATCCCTTCGGGATCACTAAGAGATATTCATGATTAAACGCCATACCCCGGATAGCAGTGGAAAGCCCGGAGGGCGCGAAGCGACCGAGGACTTGAAACGGATAGCCGGATTAGGTCCAAAAAAAAAAGGTGCAACTTTTGCACCTCTTTGGAAAATTCTAATGCTTTATCCCCACTGAGAAATCAGGCTTCGCGTATTGTGCAGGTTAGTAATTGCTGGGTTGAGGACCATCACAGGAATGGCCGCGTCATTGGTAATTACTTTTTGCTCTGCATCGGATCCAAAAGCGTGGATCAACTTTTCATTGGCAAAATTGAGAATACAAATCATGTCTGATTTTCCTGTCTTGGCCTGCTCAATCACTTGATCTGCAAATGCACTGCTCTTTCCCTGAGCCACCAAAGACTGATAAGGAATCCCGCGTTCTTCAAAATACCCCTCAGAGTAAGCCATGTTGCGTTCCAGTTGATTTCTTAAAAACTCATCTGTCTCATTAGGGATGATGATTTCGACTTTGGACTTGAACTTCTCTGCAATGTCAGCCGTGTACTTAATCTTTTGCTTGGTTTCTTTATGCAGGTCCAATGGAACCAATATCTTTTTGACACGTGATTCAATTACAGTGTTGTCTTGAACTACAATAAAAGGAGCTTTGGTATCTGTAATTACTCTCAAAGCATGACTGCCCACCAAATGCTGCAATCCTTTCATTCCATGGGTTCCCATCACCACCAGATCTCCTTTCTCCTCTTCAACCAAAGCGGGAATGTCATCAAAAATACTTCCCACTTTCATAATGGATTTTGCTTTTACTGCAGTATTCACGTAATGGCGATGAATTTGCTCATCCATTTGTTTCTGAGCATCTGTTTCACTGCCTCCTTTTTTCAAAATATGCAATACATAGACATCGGCTTCCAATGTCTTTTTCAATGCAATGGCATAAGCGATGGCTTTATCGGCTGTTGCCGTAAAATCTGTAGGAACGATAATTTTAAACATAAACTTTTGGATTAATGCCAAAGGGGCACGGTATATACAATGTCGTCTTGTTTTTCTGGTGTAATCAACATTACTGGTATTTCAGCATCGTTGTAAATCAATCCTTCTTCCTCAGCACGAGGAAATAGCGTATACAAATACTCATAAGAGAAATTGACAGCACAAATGAGATCAGCATCTATGGATGCGCCGAAACGCACTACGGAGTGAACAAAATTGCTTCCCTCAGCGGTGTAATGAATATTCCACTTCACATTCTCTGTTTGAAAGGCGTTCTCCACGTCTTTAATAATAGATTCACTATAAAGCTCACTATCCTTAGGAGGTGCAATCAAAAAAATCTCAGATTGAAACATCTTGGCCAATTGCACAATGAATGGAATTTCTTCCATCACTTGCGGTCTAAAATTGATGGGGACCACAACGCGCTCATAACCTTGAGGATGTACCTCCTTGTGTTGAACAATAACAAAAGGCAGCTTTGATTGCGAAACCACTTTTAGGGCCAAGCTACCTGTAACCTTCTGCCATCCTCGCATTCCATGGGTTGGCATCACTACAAATTGACAAGACTCTCTCTTGGCAATCTCACCTATTTGTTCTAGGATATCTCCCATTTCAACCAAAGAAGAAACCTCTCCATTGTGGATAGCTTGCAACTCATGCACCCAGGATTGAATTTCCTGTTCTGCCTTTTCAACATCTTCAATGTTTTTGGTCAAATGCAACAAAATAATATGGGCTGCATTAGGTTTGGCTAATACGGCTGCATGATGCAAAGCCACTTTGCTCTCCTCTTTTAAATCACAGGGAACCAAGATTCGGTGAATGCCTTTCATTTTCATTGAGTAAAAATAAGAAAGTTCAAGCAATATGGATTTGATTAAATTTGCTTTCAGAAGATGGAGTCGTTAATAGAATTTTATCAGGAGCAATATCCAATGGTTATCCAACAATTAACCCATGGGCTTGATGCGCGTTATACCTACCATGGGTTGCGCCATACGTTGGATGTGATTGAGCAATCTGAACAAATTGGCATTGCTATGCAATGTTCAGAGGAGCAAATTCAAATTTTAAAAATAGCTTCACTTTTTCATGACTTGGGATTTCTTAATATCAGAAAAGGTCATGAAAAAGCCAGTTCAGATCTATTTCTCTCAGCCAGTGAGCACAAAATAAATGACATTCAAAGACAACAAATATCTGCTTGTATACTGGCCACTACAATGCCTCAATCACCCCAAAACCTATTGGAGCAAATCATCTGCGATGCTGATTTGGATTACTTGGGAAGAAACGACTTTTTTGAAATTAGCCGAGACCTTTTCCATGAAATGCATGCTTGTGGAGAGATGAGTGATCAAAAAACTTGGGATGAAATTCAAGTTGTCTTTTTAGACAAACATCAATTTCATACTACTTTCAATCAATCCAGAAGAAACCATCAGAAACACCATCATCTGATGCAGATTAAGGAGCGCATCAAAGGTTAGATACAACCCTATAGAGCATCCGCTCACCCTTTCCTTTTAGCATTACATTCCCAACAGGTTCTGTTTTAAAAACATTTTCAATAAGAGACGCCGTATAATCCGTGATGGTCACCCGCATACTGGTTCCTGCGCTTTCAACACGTGCAGCGATGTTCACATCATC
>CAMCTV010000002.1 GCA_945878635.1 Chryseobacterium gleum
TTCTCCGAATCCAAAACCATCCCCATCTTGGTCATCATAACTGAGAACAGAATCATCACAGTCGTCAGCGTTTTCTACATATCCAACAACGGGTTCACAAGACTCAATTGCTTCTGAAGGGTTTCCAAATCCATCACCATCTGCATCCATATGGTATGTGGTGGTCACAAATTCATCTACTTCACCATCACAATCTTCATCTATGCTGTTGCACAATTCAATTGCATCAGGAAATATCGATCCATTGGCATCATCACAATCCCCATCTAACGTCACATCACCGCAATCCAATGTGGCACCTGCACCGTATCCATCTCCATCCATATCCGCATACATCCATGTGGCGTCATCACAATCATCTGAGTTGCTAACATATCCAACGGACGCTTCACACGCCATTTCCAAATTGTCAACCCAACCAAATCCATCCCCATCTGCATCCAAATAATAATTGTTGGTAACTCCATTGTCCAATTCCCCATCACAATCATCATCAAGCTGATTGCATATCTCGATAGCTCCTGCGTATACATCGGCATTGCTATCGTCACAATCGTCCAAATTATTTACATATCCTGATGGCTGTTCACAATGAAATTCTTCCACTTCCATATTACCAAAACCATCAGCATCAGCATCCAGGTAATAAGGTGACGCCATGGCGCAACTGCCATCATCTTCTGTGGCACTTGCATCATAGTTGCATGCCAAAGGATCCGTGCAACCCAAAATTGGGTCATTCAATCCTGCATGAGCACTGACTTTAAATGCAAATTGCATGGCCAGCATCAATAAAAGGATTCCACATTTTGAGAATAAATATTTTTTCTGCATAATAATATTTTTGCTAGTTACGAAAGTAGGATGATTTATCATACCCAATGCAATCGTAAAATGAAACTATCAACAAAACAATATTAAATAAAAAAAGGAGGGACAAGCCCTCCTTTTCTCTCTCTTCATATTTACTAATCTTTCTGAATAATGCGTGTGTCTGATCCCTTAGGACCCTTTACAACTAAAACATAGCTACTTGAAGGCAACGCATCCAAACTCAATTCTATGGCATTACTTCCCACATAAGCAAACCAATTTTGCTCGATGATTTTTCTTCCTGTCAAGTCAAACAAAGCAACACTTACCTCTCCTTCCTCATCGCTATTCAAAGAAACATTTAATTTTCCCTGTGTTGGGTTAGGATAGGCGTTGGCAATGGCCAAACCATTGCTCTCTGTAAATACTGCATCAGTGGTTTCTTCCTGCTGCATTTCACGGAAAGCAACAGATGAAGTGCTCGCTCTCAAGGAATAACACAATGTCGCATTGAATGCGCTATTGTATCCGTAAACATATACTCTATAAGTACCTGTAGCTCCATTGTTATAAACAATCGTTTCGGAAGTCGTTTCAGAGTTGGCAGAGGTACTCACCAAAGTGTTATTGCGGTATAGTTTCACATCATAATCTGCAGGTAAATTGAACAAATCAATGCGGATGTTTTTATCCGCAGTAGTAGTGGTGAAATTGAAATAATCTTTATCGGTGCTGCTTGCAATTTTTGCTGTGATGTTCGTATTCTTTGGCATTGCCTTAGAGGCACTCAAAGAGTTGTTATTCTCATAGTTATCTGTACAAGCACTCACTACTGCAGTTGTTGTAAATGAACCTGTAGCACTCAAATTTCCAGTTCCTGCAGGACAAGTAGCAGATACAGCAAAGTTATAGACAGTACCTGCTGTCAATCCTGTCAATGACAAGCTTAAACCTGCTGTGGTAGTGTTGGTCCATGTAGCTGATGTGCTCAATTTGTATTGAACATTGTAAATCGTTGCTCCCGATACTGCTGACCAGTTGATGGTAGCTGCTGTTTGGGTGATTCCACTTGTTGTTCCTAAAGATGGCACCCCGCAAACAACAGGTGTTGGAGTTCCGCATCCATTTGAAGTCATTAAAGAAGCTCTTGCTCCTCCTGATCCAAACAAAGCTTGCATGCGCGTAGATTGACCTGCAGAAAACATATACATGCATGCATCGTCCGTATAATCCATATAGTTCATGGTCATTTCAACTGGAGTTCCAGTGCAAGTGCTTAGGTGCGGATAAGTAGGACAACCGTAATTTGAAGTATTGTGGGTTGGAGTATCATTTACCAAATCACTTCCACAATTGGCATCTCCCCAAATGTGGCGCAAGTTTAACCAGTGGCCAACTTCATGCGTTGCCGTTCTTCCTTTGTTGAAAGGTGCAGTGGCAGTTCCTGTCGTTCCCAAATAACGGTAGTCAATGACGACGCCATCCGATACAGCTGCTCCCCCTGGAAACTGTGCATATCCCAAGATTCCACCACTCATGGTGCAAACCCAAATGTTCAAATATTTGGTTGCGTCCCATGCATCTTTTCCACCACGAATACTGTACTTCATATAATCATTCGTAGTCCAAGATGCAGTGGTTGTCGAAGTTCTGGTGATTCCTGTTGTGGCGTTACCGCTTGGATCAACAGTGGCCAAGCAGAATTCAATATTTGGATCTGCTGCTGAAAATATAGACGGAGTAAGGCTCGCATCTTGGTTCAACCTTCTAAAATCCTGATTCAAAACCTGCAATTGAGACAAAATTTGAGCATCTGAGATATTGTTTGTCGATCCATTGTAGATGACGTGAAAAACCACTGGAATAGTGACCAATGCACGATCAGCGTTCTGATCGTAGTGGGCAACAAAATCCTGTGTTTGCTCTTCAATCTCCTGCTGACGCTGAATGTAATTGGGGTCCGCACCCATCATATAAACATGATGATCATTTGAACCGCAATTGCGCTGAGCCCAAATCAAACTTGGCAACATGGCCAAAATGAGTAATAGTTTTTTCATTTTTTAGAAATTGAACGCTAAAGATAACAAAAAAATAGAAAAAACAAAATTCAAAGACCAAAGGTTAACAATTGATTCAAATGACTGAATTTTACAAAATGGAAATAAGGGTCGATACCAAAAACGTGACCGTGGCTACTGAATGGCTTGCGGTGATTTCCAATCTTGCGTTTACCTTTCTGTATATCCAACAAAATGAAGCTGCCTTTGTATTTGGAATCCTTGGCCCTATGCTCATTGCCATTCTCAGTTGGAAGCGAAAACTTTTTGCGGATGTAGGTCTTCAAATGGTGTACGTCCTGCTTACACTGTGGGGTATGATGTATTTGGAATCCGAATGGGAGATCAGACCCATTTCAAGTTTCCAACATCTGGTTGGGATTATTTCCTGTTTGTCCTTTGGAACCCTCCTCGGATTTGTATTGAAAAAAAAATCAACGGCTGAGTTGCCTATTGCAGATAGCCTCATCACCGCATTTTCTATTTGGGCAACCGCATTAATGATGTTGGGGTGTCGTGAAAATTGGCTTTATTTTATGGTTATCGATTTGGCGTGCATTTTTCTATTCTGGAATCGCAACCTCCGATTGCTCTCAGGACTATATTTGGTTTATCTAATTTTAGCCTTAGAAGGTTATTTTCAATGGGGATGGATTGCGAATTGAAAAACAAAGTGTGGGTCATTGCTGGGGGGGAATGCTCAGGGAAAACAACCCTTTTCGAATCACTCCAAGCTGCATTACCCCAATATCAATTTGTATCTGAATACAACAGAATATGGCTAGAAAAAAGGGGGATTACTGCACCCATTTCTTCGAGTATTTTGGATACCCTTTTTGAGGATTGTCTGATACATTATCAAAACATCGATGTAAGTAATCCCACCATTTTGGATACCGATTTGCTTAATCTATTTCTTTGGGCCAAATCCGCTAATCATCACAGCGTTATGGCGTTGCAAGAAGCGTGGTCTAAAACCCAATTCAACTACTTGCTTTGTTCACCCGACATTCCATACGTTTCCGATCCTTTGAGAAGTGGATGGGAAATCAGAAAATGGTCATGGGAGCAGCACCTTCACTTTACAAAACAGCGCCATCACTTTGTATTAGAAAGCAATGACGCTGCATCAAGATTTTTAGAAGCAAAGGAAATTATCCTTTCCGCTGAATAGCTGCGATTCCCGGCAGCACAATACCTTCCAAACTCTCCAACATCGCTCCTCCGCCTGTACTTACATAACTGACTTTGCTGGCCATATTCATTTGATTGATGGCCGCTACAGAGTCTCCACCGCCCACCAGTGTGAAACAACCTTTCTCAGTAGCTTCTGCCAAAGCCATTGCAATGGCCTTGGTACCATTGGCAAATTTCTCCATTTCAAATACGCCCATTGGTCCATTCCACAGCACAATCTTGGCATTCACAATGGTCTTATGAAAAACATCTATGCTCTCCTGAGCAATGTCCAAACCCATCCATCCATCCGGTATGGAATCAATGGCAACAATTTGAACATTTGCATCATTGGAAAATTGATCCGCAATCACGGCATCGGTCGGCAATAAAAATTGAACTCCTTTTTCTTTGGCCTTGTTCATCAATGACAGCGCTTGATCCAATCGATCTTCCTCTACCAATGAATTTCCAACCTTTCCTCCCATGGCTTTGATAAAAGTAAATGCCATTCCACCGCCAATGATGATGGCATCCGAGGTGTTGATGAGGTTTTCAATGATTCCAATCTTTGAGGAAACCTTTGAACCACCAACAATGGCCACAACGGGTTTGTCTGTGCTATTCAATACTCGATCAATACTTTTGACCTCATTCTCCATCAAATACCCAAAATACTTGTCCGTAGGAAAAAAATTGGCGATTATGGCTGTACTGGCATGCGCGCGGTGTGCCGTTCCAAAAGCATCATTCACGTATACGTCTCCGTTTTCTGCAAGCTGCCCCGCAAAGAACTCATCGCCTTTTTCCTCCTCTTTGTAAAAACGCAAATTCTCCAGTACCAAGATGGATCCGACCGGCATTTCATCCACTGCTTGAGTTACCTTCTCTCCTATGCAATCTTCCACAAACGAAACTGAACAGGTTGTCAAAGAAGACAAACAAGACACAATATGCTTCAATGAAAACTTTTCCTCTGGACCTGACTTAGGACGACCCAAATGCGACATCACAATGACCTTGGCGCCGTCTTTGGCCAGTTTCTCCAAGGTTGGGATTGCGGCCCTTATTCTTGTATCATCTGTTACTTCAAACTGCTCATTCAAGGGGACGTTAAAATCAACCCTTACTAGTACGCGCTTGCCGCTGAAATTTTGTCGATCAATCTGATACATAACTTTTAGAATAAAAAAAGGGGGCACTGCCCCCTTTGTGTTTTAAAACAATTTATTTTCTGATTTGCAATGCTTTGCTGTAAAGCTTTTTTCCACCCACAACCAATGAAACTTGGTATTGTCCATTGGTCAAATTGGCTACTGGGATATCAATCGAGTATTGACCCGCTGACTTTACACCCAAGTTGTCATAAGCAATCAACTTACCTTGCACATCGCGAATCTCGTAAGCAATGGCTGCAGAGGATGTCATTGTATATTGAATCTGAGCATGGGTCACCGCTGGATTAGGGAACAACTTGAAGGTACCCAATTTACCGTCATTGATTTCATCTACGGATACACGCTCACCTACAATCAAGCGAATGGCTGGTGAGTATGAACGTGCAGTAAACCATGCATAAGAATTGCTTCCTGTGCGCAACAATGCGGCTGTTGAATTGTCTGAATCTGAATTGTCCTGGGCCAATACAGCCATCTGCATATCGGTGGTGGTAGTGGGGCTGGTTGTGGCATCGGCATTGGTCAATAAACAATGAAAATAAACTTCATTGGCCAAAACTTCAGCTGGTTCAGTAAACGGAACATAATAAAAAGCATCTGCACCTGATGAAATCATCTCTTGTGTTAATTCCACTTCATTGGAAGCAACAACTTCGGGCGCTGGAGAGGTGCTATTCATGCCGCTTGATGCGAAATAAAGAATGGTATTAAAGAATGCTCCAACATCAGATTGATTTCCCAACAAGAATGAACTTCCGTACACACTAGAACCATCATAAGGGAAATGGTAAAAATTACCGTAACCATGAGGGGCAAACAAAGTAGGATCAGAAGGTGCTTCATTGGACGTCAATTGAACATCCAAGTTGGCATCATCATGACCATATTCATCGGTAGAATATTCGATGGTGCGTGTCATTGAATTGTTAGCTGGAGACTCATCGGTTGAATCTGCACTGATGGTTACATTGATATTGTAAATGCCCACAGCAGAGGGCTCCCAGCCTGTGCTCACATAAAGCGTGTCATTTAAAAACGCTGGACATTCTGTAGAGTTAGCCAAAGAACTAACAGTGCCTAAAGTTTCAGTTTGTGAATGGACAACAGTACCTGAAGCATCTGTAATCTCGATGTTCAAAGTAGCGTTGGTTTGATCATCAGAACCCGTATTGCGGTAAATGGTTCCTACTAAAAGACCACCATCTGCCGACAAAGCTTTTTGCTCCATTGGTGTCAAACGGTATTCCCATAGGTTCCAAATATCACCATTCACTACCTGACGAATCTCCAAATCATTGGTCACCGGATTTCCTGAAACCACAACATCATCAATTCCCCAGAAATACTGAGAATAGCCTGTTTCCCCTGCGGTATTGTAACCAAATCGAATCATGACATTGGGTTGACCTGCAGCCACACAAGAAATATCCACGCCTGTTGGAAGCGGGTTAGCAGAAAGCGCATTGGCAGCTTGGGCAAAATCACCATGCCCGGCAAAAGCCACCCACGTTGCACCATTATCTGTAGACACCTCAAGGGTCAAAGGACTGGCCGAAAAACAGCAATAGATGAAATATTGGTTGTAATTCACAACAACTGATGAAAGTTGACTACAATCAAAAGCTGGTGATTGCAACCATGCTGAGACATCGTCTGCGCCAGAAACAGTTGAAGTATTATACAAATCTGCATCCAAGATTATCCATCCATTGGATGCCGTTGTACCATTATTGGACATAGCAGGAAGACCACCTGCGTATTGACCGTTGGGGCTATTGGCAGCAGCCAACATCCAAATGGAAGTATCACCGCTTGTATCCCAAGGCAACCAAGCTCCTATACCGTTGTTACCAGCAAAACCATTGTCAAAATCTTCTTGAAAAACTATCTGCCCTCCTCTGGAATGCGCAGATGCAGTTTGCTCTGTTCTTCTCACGTCATCTTGGTTAAAATAACGAGGAGCAGCCAAAACATCCTCTTGCTTTTTTTGCGCCATCACACCGCTGCTTAGGGCTGACAAAGCGATTGCTATTGCAATTTTTCTCATTGAATTAATTATTTTGACAAATATAATCGAAACAAAAAAAAAGCCTCCCGAAGGAGGCTCTTTATTTTAATGCTAAACAGACTATTATTTCACCATCATCTCTTTGGTCATTACTGAAGAACCAGCAACAACTGTGTAGGTGTAAATACCAGCGCCCAAATTCTCAACATTCAAACGAACGCTGTGATTTCCAGCAGACTTAACACCTTCGTTGATGTTCATTACAACACGTCCAGTGATATCACGAACGATAACGCTAACTGACTCGTTGTTGGCAATGCTGTAATTAACAGTTGTGAAATCTACTGCAGGGTTAGGAACGTTTTGAGACAAGCTCAAACCACTGTTGATGTTCTCAGCTACATTGATGTCAACCACCAAAGACTCGTCAGAGTTCAAACGGATCATTGGAATACCACCTGTAGCACCCCAAGTACCGTCATTCAACCAAGACACCACCCAATCATTGTTACCAGCAACTGGTGTGCGGATAGCACCATCAGAAATCATAGTAGCCATGTATACTTTACCAGCTTCTAAAGCAATTGGCTCAGTAAAGCTCAAGTGAATAAAGTTGGCATCACCAGCTGCATTGTTATCAGCAGCAGTTACAGCGTACTCGATAGTAGAAACTCCCAAATCAGTCAACATTGGCTCACCAGTAGTAGCGTCCAACCCTGTGAACTCATACAATTTACCTTGGATCAAAGAACCTTCATCAGCAGCAGCAAAGTTTACAGCTACATCGATAGCACCGAAATCGTCATTGGCATAAATATCAAATAAGTTACCGTACTCATAAGCAGTACCAGGACTTACGAACGCTTGAGCAGCACCCAAATCACGAGCGTAGATGTCGTTAGAGATTTCAATTTGAGCAGAACCCATATTGTTACCCATGTTGTCATCACCACTTGGAGAAACTACGCTAGAAGCGATAGAAACAGTACCTACAGCACTTGGAGTCCAAGTAGAAACTCCAGACAAGGTGTCTTTATCCAAAGAAATAACATCCAATACGTCAGAAGCAAAAGTAGCTTGTGCAGTACCATTGAAGCTGATTTCATAATTTACAGAAACCCCAGCCTGATCATAGAAACCACCATTGTAAACAACGGAAGTAGCACGGATAGGGCTAACTTGAGTAACAGGAACCTGAGCATATTCCCAGAAGCCCAAACCAAATGTCGCATTGTTCCAGTCAGAAGCGATGGTTTTAGCCATAATCATGTCATAGTCCAAAGCAGATTGAACAATAACATTATCCACTGCAAAACCAGAAGCCCAAGAACCCGCATCAGTCCATTGGAAACGGATCATTGCTGTTGCACCATTGTATGCATACAAAGGCAATACAATGCTCTGCCAGTAGCTTCCGTCAACTGTCAAAGTATCCAAAAGCTGCCATGAAGCACCATTATCTGTAGAGATTTGAACAGTAGCGTCACCACCACCGAAATTCATATCATGGAAAAAGTCAAAAGACAATGTATAGTTACCTACGAAAGTAGAATCCAAAGCAATTACTTCAGAACCAGGCTCACCAGGGTTGGTGAAAGTAGTGTCTGTAGTAAAATCACCAGTCAAGAAATCACCCTCAGCGCTTACTTCAACACCAGTCAACTGACCGCCGTTATTAGATGCGATAAAAATATCCAAATCTCCTGAGAAAGCACTCATTGAAACGTCTATGGTACCGGACATTTGCAAGATATAATCCATGCCATTGATGTTCACCAACACAGGCAAAGATGTGTCTGGTGCAGTGAAGTTGATGGTAACAGAATTCCAACTCACATTTGGATCACCGATAATGGTGGCCACATGCTCTGGACCATCACCCAATGCTTGAGAATCAGACCACGGTTCAACCACAGGAGTATAAGTGATAATACCCCAAACTTCAGAGTATTGATAATCATTCAAATCCATAGCTGGAGATTGAACCCAAGCATCGATATTATCGCAATCACAAGGAACATTGTCATCATTGGCACCAGCAAAACGGTTGTTTACTCCCAATTCTGGAACAGGCCAATAGCCACCAGCATTCGCAGATCCACTATTGTGGACATTAAATGCAGGACCTTGAGTGTCATCGTTGGTAGCGGCTGTACCTTGTGTTTGAGCAACGGTATTGGTCAACCATCCAGCAGGCAATGCAGTTGGAACTGCTCCTGACGTTTGGAAATCCTCTTCCAACACAACTACACGGTTACCTGTGATGTCAGACATTGGTTTTTCTTGACGAGCAATGATCGTCGTTTTAGAAACTTCAGCTCTGCTGAATGTTCTCTTGGCAGGACTATTGTGCAAAGGAGTCAAGTGCTGCGCAAATGCAGCCGTTCCCATTGCAATCAATCCCAAAGAAATGTACAGTTTTTTCATGTTTTAGAATATTTAGCCTTGCGAAGATAAGTAAATCTAAGTATACATTTTTACGCAGAAAAAGAAAAAAGGGACCGAAGTCCCTTTTCCAAATTACTGCTTGATCAATCGCTCAGTTCTCAATCCAAAATCATCCTTGACTTTGATCAAATAAATACCGCTTTCATAATCGCTTATTTTCAAATGAACGGCAGTCTCTGTGGTATTGAATTGATCCATCAATCTACCTGTTGCGTCCATCACCATTACTTGAGCGTTGCCATTCAATCCTTCCATGTTGATGAAATCTGATGCCGGATTGGGATACAATTGCCAAGCATTGACTGCGGAAACGTCATCGGTTCCAACCGCGTTAATGAAGACAGCCAATCCATCCATCCACTGACAACCGGTAACTGTATCGGTTTGGTAAACATAAATGGTTCCCATCGCAGCATCGTTCCAAAGAACATTTAAGGAGTCATCGTCCTGACCGGATAAAATCAACCCGTTACTTACTGTCCAAGTATAGGTACAACCAGGATAGGTGTTTACAGTGTATTGCTCGTTATCGGCAGGATCAACATCGTTGTTTCCTGAAACAACAGGCAAGCTACCCTCTGGCTGGGTAACCTCTTGGGTAAATGTTCCAATGCAACCATCTTCATCCTCAACCGTGAATGTATAAATGCCTGCAATCAAGCCGCTCACAAAGGGGGTTGTTTGAATAGGGAATGAATTCCAACTGGCAAAATAAGGGGCGTTTCCTCCTACAACCGTAACCGAAATATATCCGGTAGCTGCATTGAAACAATCGACATTCAGCAAGGAATCCAATGCAATAACGATTGGGTTTAGGTCACAACCCGTTAGAGGAGTTCCTGCGCATTCACAATTGGCGTTGACCAAGTCGTTGCCTGTTGTTGCATCACCATCATCACATGCATTTCCCAGAATCAAACAAGACCCATCATCAGTATTCGCTGAAGGATCATAATTACACGCTGCAGCGTCTGTGCACCCTGCTATTATACAAATATCATCGATGTTATTGCAATCCTCATCTGTCCCATTCTCACAAATTTCAATCGCTCCTGGATTAATTTCCGACAATGCATCGTTACAGTCGTCCAAATTCAAAACGACATTGGTCCATTCGGCTCCAGGAGAGGAGCATGCGCTCAAGGTATCAGCAGCAAAATTATCACCATCTGCATCTAAGTACCAAAGTACTCCATAGATACAAGAACCATCATCTAGTGTCGCCAATGGGTTGAAATTACAAGCCATATCATTGGTACAACCAGAAACAGTGCAGGAATTGTCCTGACCATCGCAATCCTCGTCTATCCCATTCTCGCAAATTTCTGTAGCGCCTGCATTAATTGTATTGTCATTGTCATTGCAATCCACTCCGGGAAGTATGGTGTCGTAATAGTCTGGTCCTGGCTGAGAACAGTTACTCATTGAATCCGAAGCATAACCGTCTGCGTCCAAGTCAAAATACCAAAGAACAGCATAGGTGCATGATCCATCTTCAACTGTTGCTTGGGGTTCAAAGTTACAAGCGGCAACATCTGTGCAACCCGGAACAACACACACTTCATCTACTTCATCACAATTCTCATCGATTCCATTGCCGCACAATTCGGTAGCGCTGGGGTTGATCAAAACATTATTGTCATTGCAATCGGTTATGGGCAACACTGTTGTCGTGTGATTGGCTGAAGGTTGACTGCAGCTAACGATGGAATCAGATGCAAAACCATCTCCATCGGTATCCAAATACCACAGCTCACCAAAAGTACAAGACCCATTATCAGATTCTGCGAGGGGGTCAAAATTACATGCGTCGGTATCTGTGCAACCCGGAACTCCTTGGCAAACGTCATCCACACCATCGCAGTTTTCATCTATTGTATTTTCACAAAATTCAAAGGCTCCTGGGTAAATCGCAACATTGGCATCATCACAATCAGCGTTGCTTAACTCACCACATGCTGCTAAAACATCACCTCCAAAACTATCACCATCACTGTCTTGGTATAACAACAATGCATCATCGCAATCATCGCCATTGTCGACATATCCTACAACAGGTTGACAAGAAAGTACCATCGAATTAACGTCTCCAAATCCATCTGCATCTGCATCGAGATAATAGGCTGTTTGAACAAACTCATCTATTTCCTGATCACAATCATTGTCCAACTCATCACAGATTTCTGAAGCCCCTGCGTTGATTGAACTTTGCACATCATCACAATCACCGTCGATTCCCATGGTCGCTGTGTAATCAACTGAAGGAGCAATACAAGCCAATGAGTCATCTACATAATAACCATCATTGTCCGCATCCAAATACCACATAGTTGGAGCGAGACAAGAACCATCATCCGATGTGGCCAATGGATTGTAATTGCAGGCATTTACATCTGTACAACCAACAAGGCCGCAGGCCAAATCAGCGCCAGAGCAATCTTCATCAATTCCATTACCGCAGACTTCCATTCCTGCAGCATTGATGGTTGAAACAGCATCATTGCAATCTCCCATGATACCCATTGTTGCGGTATAATCTGCATTGGGCGCTGCACAAGCCAAAGAATCGCTCACATAATAACCATCGTTGTCCGCATCCAAGTACCACGCACTTGGCGCAATACAAGATCCATCATCCGTGGTGGCATTGCCATTGTAATTGCATGCGGTAGCATCTGTGCAACCTGGAATTGAAACCACATTACACAATTCACATGAGTTAAAACATACGGCAGGTAAAATAACATCCGCGGTTTCAGTGGTATCAGCGCGGTTGAAAGCTCCGTTTAAATCATTGACTCCACAAATTTCAAGACCAGGCGAGGTTTCCCAACCCCCGGGACCATTTAAAAACTTGTATTCGATGGGGGTATTTGTCGGTAAAGCTGGGAAAGTTATTTCCCAAACATTGTCACCATCTGCATCTGTCATCAAATCTTGATTGGGTACCCAGCCTTGGAAAGTTCCAGCAATGAATACACCGGGAGCGTTAACGGGAGTTGTTGACATGTCAACACGGAAAGTCCAAGAAACAGTTGTCTGCGTCCCAGAACAAGTACATTCCGGTGTTATAACGTCATTGGAAGTTATGGCATTTCCATCATCACAAGGAAAACCCAAAAACAAACAAGAAGCATCGGATACGGTGGCCAATGGATTGAAGTTACAAGCCGCAGCATCAGTACAACCGGCCAGTCCTGCCGAAGTATTGGAAGCTCCAGGCGTAGGCAACTGCTCAACAAATGATGAGGTTACAAAAGGAAGACCGCCATCAGGAACGCGCGCCATACAAGGTTCGATATTTCCACCTGACTCGTTGACTTGCAGTTGACCGGGGATCAAGGTGGCCAACAAAACTGTAGCATCGGGATCGTTGGTGCCGTATACAACAGCCTCCACTAAATTAGCATTGGTGGCCACAGTTCCATTGGGCCAATCTGTTGCATTGCCCAAATAAAATGCCACTGCATCTGCCCCGTTCTGAAGAAAAACGTTAGGAGCTGTTAGCACAGGAACAATGTAATTCACATTGGCAACCATTGGATTACCAATCACAAAATATCCTGAAGCCGGAATGACATAACCATCCAAATCATAGGCGCCATAAGAAAAGTTATTGGTGCCATTGAAGCAAACCATCACATAACCATCCAAGGACATTCCCGGTGTTCCGTACAATTCGACAAACTCAGTGGTATCGGTACCTACTTCAGATGGATCAGGATTGATTTCATTGATTACAAAAGAGGAACCACCACCGCCAAGGTTAATTGATTCAGTTGTTGAGGTAGTGTAGATAAAGTCTCCAGAGGTTCCACCATCTCCGTTTGCTGCATTGGCAGAAACATAAAAAGTAACATCCCCTACATCACTGCTGGGGGCAGTCCAAGAAAAATTAAAAGTGTGGCTATTGACACTTGCTCCACCATTGGTATTGTGCGTCAAGTACTGGCGATTATTAGAGGAAATGGTAAGATTCTCGACATGATTATCTGTTCCTGCCACAAAATTTCCAACACTTGCGCCGTTGGCATCCAATGCAACAATACTAAAACCGAACAATGAAAGTCCCGATTGGTTTACTGCTACACTCATGCTGTAAACTTGACCCAAAGCGTAACCACCAGTCATCCCAGTATTGATGCTTACGGATCCTACTCCTGAATTCACGGCTGAACCACCATGGCACTGGGCACAATTGTTCTCCCCTGGTGCTCCTGTTTTGCCTGATTTTCCTCCGGAACTTGTGGTAGAAGATATCATCATCCAACCCAAAACAGCAATAAACAGTACTGATAAAAATTTATTTCTCATACTTGAAAATTTCAAGCTACAAGTATAATCAAAAAATGGCTTTAATGCTGTTAAATCGACTGAGAATCAGCTTTTTTTTCTACGCGCGCCACTACAAAAATACTAATCTCATATAATAACAAAATGGGTAAACTGACCAAAAGTTGACTGGTGACATCTGGGGGGGTTATGATTGCTGCAATGATTAAATTAACCACAAAAGCATGCTTGCGGTATTTCTTTAAAAACGCACTGGAAATAACGCCAATTTTACCCAAGAAATACACCACTACAGGCAGCTGAAAAATCAGCCCCGTTCCCAATACCAATGAAACAACCAACTTCAAATAGGACAGAACCGTTGAATTCACCTCGACATCTCCAAACTGAAAATTACCCAAAAAGGCAATGGATAGGGGCGTGAGAATATAATAACCAAACAATACTCCCAAGAAAAAAAGTAAGCTGATGTAAAACACCACACCATTCACAACACCTCTTTCCTTGAGGTGAAGGCCTGGTTTTACAAAACCCCAAAGCTGATAAATGATGAAGGGAAATGCAATGACCACGCCACCAACAATGCAGACCAACATGTAGGCTGAAAAGTTTCCGCCCATGGTGGTGCTTTGAAGCTTAAAGTTCATTTCCTGGTAACACAATTGGTCTCCCAATCCCATGAAATGGGAGAAATCACAGAAACTCTTGTAGGTGACAAAATCCAAATTCTTTGGACCCATGATCAAATCGTTGATGACAAAATCGTCATACCATACAATGACCACTATCCCCACAACTACAGCAATGACAGACCAAAACAATCGCCTTCTCAATTCCTCCAAATGATCGAGGAAACCCATTTCTTTCTTGTCTTCAGCCATTAGAAGATTCCCTCTCTTATGATATCATGTAAATGTACTATTCCTGTAAACTTGGATTCATCGTCAACCAGCAACAACTGTGTTATCTTATTGTTTTCCATACAACGAAATGCCTCAGCGGCAAGCGTGCTTTCGTGCACCACTTTTGGATCAATGGTCATAATCTCACGAGCCAATAAATTTTGGAAGTTCACATGTGAACTTAGCATTCTTCTGATGTCTCCGTCTGTAATAACTCCAAGAATTTTCGATTCATCCGAGACAACAGCAACGCAGCCCACTCTTCCCTTTGTCACCGCACTGATCACCTCCAATACTGGTGTATCTGGAACAACACTCAATTGCGAGCCTTCAATCATCACATCTTTTGACTTCAATAACAATTTCTTCCCCAATGCACCACCTGGATGATATTTGGCGAAATCACTGGAGGTGAAGGATCGGGCTTGCATCAATGCAACTGCCAAAGCATCACCCATGGCCAATTGCAACGTTGTACTGGTTGTTGGGGCCAAATTATTGGGACAGGCTTCCTTATCCATTGGTGTGTGCAATTGATAATCGCTACTTTGACTTAAAAAACCTTCTGCATTTGCGCTTACTGAAATCAACTTGTTGCCCATCCTTTGAATCAGGGGAACCAAAAATCTGATTTCTGGGGATTCACCAGATTTAGAAATGCAGACAACAACATCACCATGCTGAATCATCCCCAAATCACCATGAATGGCATCTGCGGCGTGCATAAAGATAGCAGGTTGACCAGTGCTATTGAAAGTGGCCACCCACTTCTGCGCGATAATTCCGCTTTTTCCAATTCCCGTAACAATCAGCCGATTGTTTCCATTCAAAATCAATTCAACAACTTCAAGAAATGAAGTGTTGAGAGAATGGGCCATTGTTACAAGGGCCTCAGACTCCATCAAAATCGTGTTCTGCGCGTGTTTTATCAAATCATTCGGTAGCATCCGTCCACAAAGATGCTAAGAATTCAAAAGGCACAAAAACATTTCATCAATCTTTGTGTTTTTTTGATAGAATTCTTTACAAAAACACATCATAAGTGTTGTAAATTCGTTCTCCTTTTTAACATGAGTTCAAAGGTCTTTTAAAATGAACATAATTACAGATTTATCACCCTTAGACGCCCTAAAAACGTTTTTTGGATTTAACCAATTCAAAGGGCTTCAAGCACAAGTCATACAGTCCGTCTTGGATGGCAACGACACCTTTGTCATCATGCCCACTGGCGGTGGTAAGTCGATGTGCTATCAATTGCCAGCGCTCATGATGAACGGGATGGCCATCGTCGTTTCGCCGTTGATTGCTTTGATGAAAAATCAAGTAGATGCCATGCGTGGTTTTAGCTCAGAAGATGGTGTTGCGCATTTTATCAATTCATCTCTGAACAAATCAGAAATCAACCAAGTTAAACTTGATATTCAAGCGGGAAAAACAAAAATTTTATACGTTGCACCAGAATCGCTGGGCAAAGAAGAAAATGTCGAGTTTCTCAGAACATGTACCATATCATTTGTAGCCATCGATGAGGCGCATTGCATTTCTGAATGGGGTCATGATTTTAGACCTGAATACAGAAAACTTAAAAGCATCATTAAAAACATTGCAGATGTGCCAATCATGGCACTGACAGCCACTGCAACGCCAAAAGTGCAACAGGACATTCAAAAAAATCTAGGAATGGTGGAAGCCAATTTATTCAAGGCCTCCTTCAACCGTCCCAACCTTTATTATGAAGTCCGACCTAAAAACAACGTTGGCAAACAGATTATTCAATACATCAAAAGCCACAGCGGTAAAAGTGGAATCATTTATTGCTTGAGCAGAAAAAAAACAGAAGAAATCGCAGAACTCTTGATTGCCAATGGAATCAAGGCTTTGCCTTATCATGCTGGAATGGATGGTCATGAGCGAAGCAATGTTCAAGACAAATTCTTGATGCAGGAAGTGGATGTTATAGTCGCCACCATCGCATTTGGAATGGGAATCGACAAACCTGATGTTCGATTTGTCATTCACCATGACATTTCAAAAAGTTTGGAGAGTTACTACCAAGAAACAGGCAGAGCAGGACGAGATGGCGGTGAAGGGAATTGCATTGCCTTTTACAGTCCCAAAGACATTGAAAAACTCGAGAAATTCTTAGCTGGGAAGCCGATAGCTGAGCAAGAAATAGGCGTTCAATTGTTGCATGAAGTGATGGCTTACTGCGAGACCTCCGTAAGTAGAAGAAAGTATCTTTTGCACTATTTCGGTGAGGCTTGGGACGAGCACAACGGTGAAGGTCATGGAATGGACGATAACCAGCGCAAACCCAAAGAGCACTTCGATGCCAAGGAAGATATATCGCTGCTTTTACAGTGTATCCATACATTCAAAGAAAAGCACAAGTCTAAGTTCATCGTCAAAGTATTGATGGGACTCGAAGATGCTGAGGTCAAGACCTACAAAGGCAGTTCATCTGAACTATACGGAATTGGAAAAGACAAAGAAGATAGATATTGGAATGCCCTACTCAGACAAATGTTGGTTGCCAATCTGATTAAAAAAGAAGTGGAAACTTATGGTACCATTAAGCTTACAACCGATGGGAAGCAATTTTTGAAAACACCAACCAAGTTTGAAGCTGTCAAGGAGGAGGAATACCCAAATACGGATGAAGACGGGGACTTTAACGCCCTGAGATCAAGCGGAGGAGCGGCAGATGAAGCCCTTTTCACATTGCTGAAAGAGCAGAGATTAAAAGTATCTAAAGAAAAGGGAATACCACCTTATGTTATTTTTTCGGAACCGAGCTTGGAGGAGATGGCCACACAATATCCCATTAACATGGAGGAATTGGCTCATATCGGTGGTGTTGGAAAAAATAAAGCCATGAAGTTCGGTCATTCTTTCCTCAACCTGATTCAAAAGCATGTAGAAGACAATAACATTGAGCGCCCACAAGATTTATTCTTAAAAACAGCACCTTCAAAGAGTGGCCAAAAAGTTCAGATTATTCAAAACATAGACAAGCGCATCCCGCTTCAAGACATTGCAAAAGGTTTAGGGAAAAGCCGTGCTGAATTGATTTTGGAAATAGAAACTGTTGTTCATTCTGGTACTAAGCTGAGTATTCAGTACATCATTGATGATGAAGTAGATGAAGATGCTCAAGAAGAAATCATGGAATATTATATGCAATCAGAAACCGACGATCTGTTGGAGGCTGAAAAATATTTTGATGGCGATTATGAAGAGGAAATCTTAAGACTAATGCGCATCAAATTCATGAACGATATAGGTCAATAAGAACATTTTTTTCCCAAAAGCCCCGGATGGGGCTTTTTTTATTCCCCCATTTTGGGTAAAAAAAAAGGAGAGCGCTTGCTCTCCTTTTTTACTATTTCATTCAAGATTTACTTCTCAATGACCACATTGATAAAGTGTTGGGTTTTCTCTCCTATTACCTTAATCATGTACAATCCTGAAGATAAATTCAAATCAGCATTCCACACTCTCTCAGTTTCATTTTGAGCAGTGTAAACCAACTCACCTGTCACCGCGTAAACTGCAATACCGTATTGGGCTGAAACATCATTTGGAATCACTACAGCAAAGTTTCCATTGCTTGGGTTCGGGTATGCCATCAGTTTCTGATTGGCTAGACCATCTACACCTGTGCTGGTAGTATCAAACTCCACATTGAATGTAATTTCAAATTGGGCATTGCATCCACCTGTTGTATCTGTTACCAACAAGGTAATCTCACCTTGGGGATCAAAAGCATTTCCTTCTGACCAATAAACATTCACAGAAGGTGTAGTTGCTGTATTGCTGACAGGAATGAAAATACCAGAGCTATTCAATGTCCACAATAAAGTCACACCATTCAAATTTCCAGTGTAGGAATAGTTATGGTACGAATAGGTATCTACCAAATCATTTCCATCAATGGCGCCAGGTATATAACTGCTGCTCACGCAACTTCCGTCGTCCACCATTGCGTTTTCATTGTAGTTACAAGCTTGCGCATCCGTACATCCCAATAACAAACCTTCGCAAGTACAATCAATCTGATAGGTATCTGTAATATCCAAGCTGGATCCATTGTCACAAGGTGATCCTGGTCCCAAAAGAGATGAACTTGAATCATCACAGTCATCATTGTTCGACACCCAACCATTGGCTGGCTGAGAGCAGAACAAGAACGTTGCATTGATGTTACCCAATAGGTCACCATCAGCATCTTGATAGAAAGCAACACCAGTACTATCATCTACGATACCATCACAATCATCATCAATATCATTACAGAATTCTGCACTAGCTGGATTCACTGCAGGGTTCGCGTCGTCGCAATCATAGCCTGCAACAAAACCATCACCATCAGCATCGACGTTGCTTACACAGCCCTCATCAATTCCTCCATTACAGTTGTTGTCTAAATTATCGAAACAAATCTCTGTAGCGCCAGGATAGATTGATGCGTTGTTGTCATTACAGTCAATTGGTGATGAGAAACCGTCACCGTCTACGTCCAAACCTGGACATACATCATCTATACCATCACAGTTTTCATCAATTCCATTTCCACAAATTTCAGTTGCTGAAGTATTGATAGCTGCATTTGTATCATCACAATCGGTTGGTGTCAACTCACCATCACCATCTGCATCCAAACCTGGACATACATCATCTGTACCATCACAGTTTTCATCAATTCCATTTCCACAAACTTCAGTTGCAGAAGTATTGATAGCTGCATTTGTATCATCACAATCGGTTGGAGTAAACTCTCCGTCACCATCACCATCTACTGGATTACAAACATCTGCAACACCACTGCAATCTTCATCTATAGCATTGTCACAAACTTCAGTTCCATTTGGATTGGCCGTAGCATTGGTATCGTCACAATCTGTATTATTGGTAACATAAACTCCCAAGGCTGGACATGAAGCAGTAATCGTGGTTAAATAAGAACCTGCAGATGCCCCACTTCCTGATGGAAGGCTATAGATAATGTCACCAACTGGACTCAATACATCAAAACCAACTTCACCAGTATAAAGACCAATTGTTGTCCAAGTCAAATCGTAAACAACGCCATTGGACATCAAAACAGTTTCCTGAGCTCCTGTACCTCCAGTGAAAGTTGTTCCAATTGTCGCATCCAAAGTTGCTCCCCCATTGGAAGTAAGTTGCATTTGATTGCCATTCCAACCATCACCAAATGTATCAGTCAAATTGAAAGTATACAAACAAACAGGAGGTGAGTTGGGATTGAAACAAGACTCAATAGAGGTTGCTCCACCGAAAGTATCACCATCAGCATCCTCGTAATAAGTGGTTGTAGGTAAACCATTGTCTACAATTCCATCACAGTTGTCATCAATCGTGTTGCATGTTTCAGCAGCGGCTGAGTTGATGTTTGGATTAAACGGTGCGCAGTCTACTGCATCCACATCGCCATCACCATCAGCATCTGTGGTACAACCTTCATCCACCTGCGTGTCACAGTTGTTGTCAATTAAATCATCACAAACTTCAGCAACGGCAGTGTTAACGTTTGCATCAGTATCATTACAATCCGTGTTATCCGTTACCAAAAGAGGATCGGGAGTGCACAAGAAAACTGCTGTAGTATTGTCTCCAAAGCCATCACCATCAGCATCCGTGTAGTAAGCAATTGGATCAGTACATTCAGAAGAACACAAATTGAAATCAATCAATCCACCCCCATATGCCCACAATTGAACATAAATCGTATCACCGGCAGGCACTGTAGTAACGGTAATCTCAGGCATCAAGCCAGGGCCAGTATCATCGTCACAATCTACCAGAGTATATAGACCCGTCGCGGCATCAAAAGTATAGGCAGCCATTGCGGCATCAACAGAACCTTGAGGGTTCAACAACAATACTCCAGAGCTTGGAACCGCCACTGCAAACCATGCATCAGGTTGTTGAACACCTTGCCAAGAAGGATTGTTTCCGCAACCAGGACCTCCAGGGTTGGTTGAAGGTGTGTACAAAGCAGGATCAATTGAAACACTTATACAGCCAGTAGCTGGATCCGCAGTGAATGCCGTCCAAGGCTCATCACCTTCAGAAGATATGTATCCCAAACATGTACAATCAGCTTGAATCTCATCACCTCCCGTTGCAGGGTTTCCATCGTTACAAACTTGACCAATCCAAACAGTAGGATCATTGTCATTACAATCTCCATTGCAAGAAGTAAATCCATCACCATCCAAATCAAAACCTTCATCAATTACTGCATCACAGTTGTTGTCGATAAGGTCACAAATTTCTATTGCTCCTGGATTAACACCAGCATTGTTGTCATCACAGTCATCCGCTGTTACAAAACCATCACCATCAATATCGGTTGTACAACCTTCATCAACAGTTCCGTCACAGTTGTTATCTAGGTTATCCCCACAAACTTCTGATCCACCAGGGAATGAAGATGCTGAGGCGTCATTACAATCCGTATTGTTGGTCACAAAACCAGGATCAGGAGTACAAGTTAATACAGGTGTAACAGAACCATCCCCAAAAGTATCTCCATCCGTGTCAGGATAGTATGCCAATGCTGTTGCACAATCAGAAGCGCAGAAGTTAAAGTTAATCGTATTACCTGCATTGTAGGCCCATAACTGAATATAAATCGGGGCTCCAGGTGTCAAGCCAGCCAAAGTCAATTGGGGCATCAAACCAGGACCAGTATCATCATCACATCCTAACAATGTGAACGTGTTGGTTGCAGCATCAAAGTTATACGCAGCCATTCCAGCATCACCAGTACCTTGCGGAGATAGGAATAATTCACCATTCGCAGGAGCATTGATTAATATCCAAACATCAGGATTCTCGCTACCTACAGTATTTCCTGCACAGCCTGGAGCTGCAACTACAGTACTGATAGTATATAAAGCTGGATCTACAGTGATATCGATACATCCTGTTGTAGGATCAGCTGTAAAAGCATTTGAAGGCTCATCTCCTAACACGCCTGCACATGAACAATCCACTTGGATCAAATCATTGGTTGTTGTTGCGTCACCATCATCACATGTAGCACCAATCCAAACGGTATTATCAGCATCATTGCAATCTCCATTGCATGAAGTAAATCCATCACCATCCGCATCCTGGTTCTCATCAATCACACCATCGCAGTTGTTATCCTGCAAATCGCAGATTTCAGGAGCTCCGGGATTAACTGTAGCATCTTGGTCATTACAATCATCAGCCGCCACAAATCCATCAGCATCGTCATCCTGACCAGCGCAGAAAGCAGGTGCTACAAATACAGTTGTGCCTGTACAACCTGGATTAGCCGTGAACTCTGCAAACAAAGTGTGAACTTGACCGTCCGAATTCAAACCATTTGCATTGATAGCCATGGATGAATTAAAGGGTGCGTCCCAAGTTTGAATAACGTTTCCATCTAACATCAAAACCAATGAACCGGTTGTTGGAGCCAAAGTAGTATTGATATAATTGTTCTGTGCCTGAACCAAAGTATATTGATTGGTTATCGGATCGCAGCTTGAAGGTGTTGCGCAAAAAGGAAATTCTACAGAGCAGGCGGGCAAAGAAACGGGATCAACAGTGAAAGGTTCAATGGGACATCCTGCAGTGGAACCATAGCTTCCAAACTGGCTATCACCACCTGAAGCCACCGTTACCAACAAATCAACATCTGCTACAGTCGTTGCTATTACACACATATTCATTTCACATGAGCCACCATCTCCCCAGTCATTTCCACCGTCTCCATCGTTGTTATAGTCATAGTAATAACCTTGACCTGCTGGATATGCCGATCCACCAGTTGGAGCAATGCTCTCTTGCCAAATCCAGTCACCAGGACCTCCGTTACACTCCAATGGAGCCGTCAATGGAGATGCTGCAGACCAACCTGTTCCCAAGGACAAAGCCATTCCGTCCAACCAGTCGCCTGAATTTTGTCCATAATCCAACGTGTAACAAATGGTCACATTGGTTCCAACAGGCCATGTTCCAGCAGTTGGAGCAGGCTCAAATGAAATGCTTTGTGAACCCAAACATGATGTAATGGTGGTTCCACCTCCGCAAGTACAATCCGCTTGAAGTGTTTCATCGATGGTTGCTGCATCACCGTCGTTACAAGGAGCTCCGGGATAAATCGTGGCACAATTGTCATTGCAATCTGTCAAAGCATCAAAACCATCACCGTCATTGTCTGAGGCGCTGCAACCTTCGTCCGCTATACCTGAGCAATTCTGGTCAACTCCATCCCCACATACCTCTGTGGCGGCTGGGTTAATAGAAGCATCATTGTCATTGCAATCAGCAGGCGCATTGAATCCGTCAGCATCCAAATCGATTCCAACACAAACATTATCTCCTCCAACACAATCATCATCAATTCCGTTCTCGCAAATCTCAATACTCAATGAGCTTACATTGGGATTAAAATCATCACAATCTGCATTAGAAACTACGCCACAAGCATCAGTGGTTGTTGAACCATCTCCATCACCATCATTGTCAAAATAAGTGATATTTGTATCGTCACAATCTTCAATATTGGTTACATAACCTGCTGGCTGCGTGCAATCAAAAATGGTATTGTTCACATCTCCAAATCCGTCACCATCCAAGTCTGCATAATATTCTGTACTAACAAACTCATCAATCTCAATATTACAATTGTTATCGATTCCATCACAAACTTCTGCTGCTGCCGGGTTGATGGCGATATTGAAGTCATCACAATCTACATCAGAGGTAAAACCATCACCATCGTTATCCACCAAGCCAACACAATTGTCATCTGCAATGGCATTACAATCGTTGTCTAATCCATCGCAAAACTCCGTTGCACCTGGGTAAGAAACGTTACTCGCATCGTTACAATCTGAACCGTCCAGAACCATATTGGCATCGGGGGTACAAGTCAAAATCGGGGCCTGGCTGTTATCTCCAAATCCATCACCATCTGCATCAACATAATAAGCTAATGCCGCTTGACAGTCTGAGGAACAGAAATAAAAATTTATGGTATTTCCCGCATTGTAAGCCCAAAGCTGAATGTAAATCTGCGCTCCAGGAGTCAAACCTGTCAATGACAATAGGGGCATTAATCCAGGGCCAAGATCATCATCACAACCTAACAAAGTATAAGTATTGGTGGCCGCGGTATACTCATAAGCTGCCATTCCTGCATCTCCTGCTCCTTGTGGGGATAAAAACAGCTCGCCATTGGCAGGGGCTGTGATTAAAATCCAAACATCTGGGTTCTCACTACCCACCGTATTCCCTGCACAACCTGGTGCAGATACGACAGTTGATATGGTATATGTTGCAGGGTCAACAGTAATATCTATACATCCAGTAGCTGGATCTGCCGTAAACGCGTTGGATGGTTCATCTCCCAATGAACCTGCACAAGAGCAATCAGCCTGAATCAAGTCATTGGTGGTATTGGGATCATTGTCATTACATGATGCACCTATGTATATTGCCGAATTGTTGTCATTACAATCTCCATTACATGTGGTAAAACCGTCACCATCCACATCATATCCTTCATCTGTCAAACCATTGCAATCATTGTCCGCAAAATCACACAACTCTGCAGCACCTGGATATATAGCAGCATTGCTATCATTACAATCTGAGCCTACATCATAGCCGTCACCATCACCGTCAGAGAAAGGAGTGACCAAGAAAGGTGTTAGTGGACAATCTGACCCAGTATATCCTCCCATAGAACCATCACCACCTGTTGTAACTTGAACACTCAAATCTGCATTATCAACGACTTGCGCTTGAATGCAAAAACCAATGTTACAAGCACCCTGATCGCCATCATCGTCTCCCCCGTCACCATTTAAATCATTATCATAATAGTAACCTTGACCAAAACTTAAGCCCGAACCTGTCGCATTCAAAGAATTTTGCCAAATCCACTGCCCGGTTCCAGTTCCTGCGCACAAGCTAGGCGCTGACAATGGTGTTACATTAGACCAACTTCCTCCCAAAATGACTTCAAAACCATCCACCCAACTGCCAGTACCCATGGTGTAATCCACTTCATAGCAAATGGTGACAATGGTACCCGGCGCATAAGCCCCAGCTACAGGGGCCGGACTAAATGAAACAAGCTCGTTACTCACACATTGGGCATTGGATTGTCCGCTGTTAAATAACAAAGTTATTCCTAGAAAAATGAATGAAAGAAAGGTGTACTTCACATTTAAAAAAGCTCTCAGGTTCATCAACTTAAAATTTTGGTTAGTTGTCAAAAATAAGGGAATTCCCTAAAAATTACAACTTTAATTTTTCCAATTATTCTTTTTAACAAAAAAGACGGACTATGCCGTTTCCACTTTGCTTTTCGTCTTAGCTTCGAACTGTGGAAATTGATCTAATTGAAGAAAATAAAGAGATTGTAAGAAGATACCGCAGTCTTTTGCGTGTGTGCAATCGTTCCAAGACAAAAAACGATCGCAACCTGATTCGCAAGGCATTTAATGTTGCATTAGAAGCCCACAAAGACATGCGTCGTAAAAGCGGTGAACCATATATCTTTCACCCTCTTGCGGTTGCAAAAATAGCAGCCGAAGAATTAGGTCTAGGCACTTTGGCCATCGTTTGCGCTCTGCTGCATGACACTGTTGAAGATACCTATATTACTTTAGACGATATTGAGAATCTTTTCGGGAAAAAAGAGAGAATCATTATCGATGGATTAACCAAAATATCAGGCGTTTTTGACCACCAAACCACCAGCCAGCAAGCAGAGAATTTTAGGAAAATGCTGCTCACACTAAGCGATGATGTTCGTGTGATTCTCATCAAACTTGCCGACAGATTGCATAATATGCGGACACTTGACCACATGTCAAGAGAAAAACAATTGAAAATTGCCAGTGAAACCTTGTTCATGTATGCGCCTCTTGCACATCGCTTGGGATTGTATAATATCAAGACGGAATTAGAAGACCTAAGCCTTAAATTTCAAGATCCCGATGCCTTTGATGAAATTACCGCGAAATTACAAAAGACGCAAGCAGTAAGAACCAGATTCATCAACCAATTTACCCTACCCATTCGCCGCGCATTGGATGAAATGGGCGTGAATTACGAAATTAAAAGCAGGACAAAATCGATTTATTCCATTTGGAATAAAATACATCAGAAAGGTGTTCCGTTTGAAGAAATATACGACCTCTTTGCCATCCGGATCATTATTGACAGCGATGAAGAACATGAAAAAAGTGAATGTTGGCGTGTATATGCGGCTGTAACGGATTATTACCAACCTAGTCCTGAACGTTTAAGAGACTGGATCAGCATTCCAAAGTCTTCTGGTTATGAAGCACTGCACACTACCGTTATGTCACCTTCTGGAAAATGGGTAGAAGTTCAAATACGCTCTGTGCGGATGGATGACTTGGCTGAAAAAGGATATGCGGCACATTGGAAATACAAAGGAACAGTTGAGTCCCCTGAAAGTAAACTGGACAAGTGGTTGAGTCAAGTACGGGAAGTCCTTGAAAATCCTGGCGATGATGCTTTAGAATTCATTGATAACTTCAAACTTTCCCTTTTCTCAGAAGAAATTTATGTCTTTACACCCAGTGGTGATCTTAAGACATTGCCCAAGGGCTCCACCGCGCTGGACTTTGCTTTCAACATACATTCTCAAATTGGCTCCCAGTGTATTGGTGCAAAAGTCAACCACAAACTGGTTCCCATGAGCCATGTTATAAGGAGCGGCGACCAAATCGAAATCTTAACTTCCAAAAAACAGCGACCAAAAGAAGAATGGCTTAGTATTGTCGTCACAGCCAGTGCCCGTCAAAAGATTAAAGTGGCGTTGAAAGAAGAGCGTAAAAAAATTGCTGAGGAAGGCAAATCCTTGCTCCGCAAATTCTTCCAAAGCGTTCATGCCGATTGGCTCGCCGTGAACGTCGATGAACTAGTGAAATACTTTGAAACTTTTTCCACCCAAGAGCTCTATTTCAGAATTGCAAAGGAAAAAGTTGTATTAAAAGACTTCAATAGTTTCAAAGTTGAGGGGGGAAGAATAAAAGTAAATCGAGGCAAAGAAAAGTCGACATCAGAGGAATCTACAAAAATTATAACATCTGCTCCAAGCGTTGGCAGTTCTGTAGTTATTGGAGATGCAGAACAGAAAGTGGATTTCAGTTTGGCCACTTGTTGCAATCCCATTCCAGGAGATGAGGTTTTTGGTTTTACTACCGTCGACGAAGGCATTAAAATTCATCGCACATCTTGTCCCAATGCGCAGGAGATGATGAGCAAATTTGCTTACCGTGTTATTAAAGCCCGATGGAACAGTCAAAACTTAGTTCAATTTGAAGTTGGTTTGAAATTTACTGGGATTGATGATGTGGGATTGGTTCAAAAAATAACCAACATCATCTCAACGGATATGAGGGTAAACATGAGAGCGATTTCCTTTGAGGCCATTGATGGTATCTTCAGTGGCCGTGTCATTGTGCTAGTGCATGATACCGCACACCTGAACGATCTAATCAAAAACCTCAAAGCTGTAGATGGCGTATTGACCGTTGATCGCATAGAGTCCGAGTTTTCATAAAACACTATCTTTGCCGCTGCATGGAAGATTTACAGGAAAAAGTAAAGCTGCTATTCAAGGACTACTTGGAAAAAAACGGTCACCGGAAAACTCCGGAACGGTTTGCTATTCTCAAAGAAATTTATAGTTTTTCCGGTCATTTTGACATTGAACAATTATACACCCAAATGAAATTGCAGAAATACCGCGTTTCAAGAGCCACCCTTTACAATACCATTGAACTCCTAATGAGCTGTCAACTGGTTAGAAAAAATCAATTCGGTCAAAATACAGCGCATTTTGAAAAAGCTTTTCAAAACCAACAGCATGACCACATCGTTTTGATTGATACCGGTGAGGTCATTGAGTTCTGCGACCCCCGGATTCATCAGATCAAGAAAACACTGGAAGAACTTTTTGGTGTTGAGATACAGCACCACAGCTTGAATTTCTATGGAAAACGACCCAATTCAAAATAGTTTTCCGTTCACTCCATTTTACCATTATTTTTGCGCTTTACCAATAGTATGATCAATAAAACTGCGGTTCTTCTCGGTTTACAGTGGGGAGATGAAGGAAAAGGGAAAATAGTAGATGTACTAACCCCACAATACGATATAATAGCCAGATTTCAAGGTGGACCCAATGCTGGACACACCCTAATTTTTGACGGAAAAAAGCACGTCTTGCACACCATACCCTCAGGTATTTTTCACGGCAATGTCATCAATGTCATTGGAAATGGAGTTGTGATTGATCCCATTATCTTTCAAAAAGAAATAGAAAAACTTCAGGACAATGATGTTCCTTTTCATGAGCGCCTTTTGGTCTCAAAAAAAGCCCATCTCATCTTGCCCACCCACCGCATACTAGATGCTGCGTCAGAGGCCGCCAAAGGAGCTGCTAAGATTGGATCAACCCTCAAAGGAATAGGTCCCACCTACATGGACAAAACAGGGCGCAATGGTTTGCGTGTTGGTGATATATTAGAGGAAAATTTTGTTCAGAAATACAACGAACTCAAAGAAAAACATCTCAAAATCCTAAGTCAATACACATTTGATTATGAATTGACCGAGATGGAAAACCAATGGATGCAGAGCATTGACTTCTTAAAGACAATGACCATCATTGACAGTGAGCACTATATCAATGACGCACTAAGCAAAGGACAAAAGGTGTTGGCAGAAGGTGCGCAAGGATCACTTTTGGACATTGATTTTGGATCATATCCATTTGTCACATCAAGTAATACTGTCACAGCCGGCGCCTGCACCGGATTGGGTATTGCTCCCAATAAAATTGGAGATGTATTTGGTATATTCAAAGCTTATTGTACACGTGTGGGCTCAGGTCCATTTCCTACTGAACTTCATGACGAAGCAGGAGAGCGCATGAGAAAAGAGGGACATGAATTTGGATCAACCACCGGCCGACCCAGAAGATGCGGGTGGTTAGATATCCCTGCCTTAAAATATGCTTGCATGATCAATGGCGTAACTGAATTGTTCATGATGAAGGCTGATGTGCTCAACATATTTGATGAAATCCAAATTTGCACGCATTACCGCTGGAAAAATGAAGTAATTGATTATTTGCCTTATAATGCAACAGAAAATTTAGAACCTGTTTATACTTCGTTAAAAGGTTGGAATGCAGATTTGACACAAATCAATCACCCAAATCAATTCCCAGTTGAATTAAAAGACTACATTAAATTTATATCAGACGCCGTAGGCATTCCCATCACCATTGTATCCGTTGGACCAGATAGGACGCAAACCATTTCTATGCGATGATCAAGAAAATCCTGTGCAGTTGTATGATTGTGCTGTTACAATCCATGATTGTGGGGCTAAATGCACAGGATAAGATTCAATTGATTTATTCAGACAACATCTTTTACTCCAAGAAACTGGTTGACGCACAGCGTGTCATTGGCAATGTGCATTTTGAAAGACAAGGTACACATCTGTATTGCGATAGCGCCTATTGGTTTGAAAACAGAGACTTTGAGGCCTTTGGAAAAATAAAAATTGTCAAACCTGCGGACTACACTTTAACGGGTAAATCTCTCAGATATACCAATGAAACCAATACGGCAAGGTTAGAAGGTGACGCCAAGTTGGTGGATAATCAAATGACCCTGACAGCACCGCTCATGGTTTACAACATGGAGACAAAAGATGCCTCCTATTTTTCTGGAGGAAAAATTGTATCCAATAACAAAGAAAATCTTCTGACCAGTCAAACTGGAAATTACAACACAGAGCTCAACAAATCCCATTTTGAGAAAAAAGTAAAACTCATTCATGGCGCCTACACGTTAACTACGGAAAAACTGGACTATGACAACAATACAGAAACTGCTTACATCATCACTGATACAAAAATCAGTTCCGAAGATGAAAAACTGTATTGCAAAAAAGGATTCTACAGAAGCACAGATGACTATACTGAGTTATACGAAAGACCAAAATCCATTCATGATAGTCAAATCATAATTGCCGACACGCTGATTGGGCATGGCGATGAAGGATGGGGGAAATTCATGGGGAATGTTTACCTCGCTGATAGCGTTGATGGAAAATGGATTACTGGGGGTTATGGTGAATTCCACGACCAAGATAAAATTCAATGGATCAGTCAGCACCCAATCTACCATGAGTTGCTTGAGAACGATACGCTTTTTGTTCAGTCAGATACTTTGTGGATGAAAAACGACTCTGTCCAAGGGGATTTGGTCAAAGCGTTTCATCATGCCAGAATTTACACCCACGATTTTCAAGCCAAATGCGACTCATTGGTATTCCAAGCTTCTGATAGTACCATCCACTTCTTCCATGCACCCATACTTTGGAGTGATGCCAGACAAATTACTGGGGATAGCATGTACATGGTATTAAAATACAAATCACCCTACCGATTTCATGTCATGAAAAATAGCTTTATTGTTGGGCAAACTTTTGAAAGCGACACCATGTACTATGACCAAATCAATGGAAGAAATCTCGAAGCATTTTTTGTAGATGGAAACTTGGTCCGCATTGATGTTAAAGGCAATGGAGAACTGATTTATTTTCCATTGGAAAAAGAAAGTGACACAGTACCCATTGGGCTGAATAAAGCGCAATGCAGCAATATCAGTGTATTTGTAGACCAAAGAAAAATCAGGAGAATCAAACTCATCAACGAGCCTGATTCTTTTCTCATTCCCATGAAAAAAAGCAAAGAAGAACCCACCAAGCTTAAAACATTTGTCTGGTGGCCAGAACTTAGACCACAACGCATAGATTTTTAAATATGAGCAACACAAAAGACATCGTCTTTTCATTGATTGAAAAAGAAAGAACAAGACAAACCAACGGTATTGAATTGATTGCTTCAGAGAACTACGTTTCTGAAGCAGTACTGAACGCTGCCGGTAGTATCCTGACCAATAAATACGCAGAGGGATTGCCCAATAAGCGCTATTATGGCGGATGCGAGGTAGTAGATGAAATAGAACAGCTTGCCATAGACCGTTTGAAACAACTGTTTGGCGCACAATGGGCCAATGTTCAACCCCACAGTGGAGCCAACGCCAATAGTGCCGTGATGCTGGCATTGCTAAAACCAGGAGACAAAATCCTTGGTTTGGATTTGTCACAAGGTGGTCATTTGACCCACGGATCTCCCGTTAATTTTTCAGGAAAACTATACCAATCACACTTCTACGGTGTTGACCCAGACTCTGGAAGAGTCGATATGGAAACGGTTCGAAAAAGAGCGTTGGAAGTGCAGCCCAAGATGCTGATTGTTGGAGCATCTGCCTACAGCAGAGATTGGGATTACGTTGCGTTCAGAGACATTGCTGACGAGGTGGGTGCCGTGCTACTTGCAGACATTTCTCACCCAGCTGGTCTCATTGCAAAGGGTCTTTTAAACAATCCGATGCCCCATTGTCATGTCGTTACTTCCACCACCCATAAAACACTCAGAGGTCCACGCGGTGGGATTATCATGACTGCACAAGATGGGCCAAATTCTGTTGGTATTAAAAACAACAAGGGTGAATTGAGATCTTTGAGTGGATTGCTGGACAGCGGTGTGTTTCCTGGCATGCAAGGTGGCCCCTTGGAACACGTTATAGCTGCCAAAGCCGTCGCATTTGGAGAAGCTTTAGAAGATTCATTCACAATCTACGGAAAACAAGTCAAAGCCAATGCGCAAGTTCTTGCGCAATCCTTGTTTGAACTTGGATACAACATTGTTAGTGGAGGAACAGACAACCACTGCATGCTTATTGACTTGAGAAGCAAGAATGTCACCGGAAAAGAAGCGGATGCATTGTTGGGCAAAGTGCACATAACAGCCAACAAGAATATGGTTCCCGGCGACACGCAATCGCCAATGGTGACATCTGGCATTCGATTGGGAACACCTGCCATCACTACACGCGGTCTCTTAGAAGATGATATGAAAATCATCGCTGGATTGATCGATGAGGCCATTGTAATGAAAGACAACGAAACTGCGCAGAAAGAAGTTGCCAAAAAGGTCCATGCATTGATGTCTGATCGTCCATTGTTTGTTTAATATGAACGAGCTCCGTGATCACCCCAACTTATACCTGAGGCAACACGGCAACAATCCCATTCATTGGAAAGAATGGGGTTCTGCTCAATGGGCAAATGCCATTGAGGACAAAAAACTAGTTATTGTTAGCATTGGATATAGCGCTTGTCACTGGTGTCATGTGATGGAAAAGGAATGTTTTGAAGATACTGATGTAGCGCAATACACCAATGCGCATTTCATCAGTATTAAAGTGGATCGCGAAAGCCGCCCTGACATCGATCAAATTTACATGAATGCCTTGCACTTGATGGGGAAACCTGGTGGATGGCCGCTTAACTGTATCTGCTTGCCCAACGGCACACCCATATTTGGGGGTACTTATTTTCCAAAAAAAAAATGGCTTCAGGTCTTGTCTGAATTGCATCATCTGTATCAAACCCGCAAAGAAACCTTGGATTCTTTTGCGGATGAAATGAAACAAGCCTTAAACCAATTCACATCGCATCATTCATTGCAGTCCACTCCCCAATTGGATCACGATAGCATTCAAGGATTCATTGCTGACCTAGATTTTGAATGGGGAGGCACATCCGGCTACCCTAAGTTTCCAATGCCGCCGCTCATCGCATCCATTTTGCAATATGGTACAAACCAGCAACACAAAGCTTCACTTCGCTGGTGTCAAATCACTTTAGAAAAAATCAAGTTTGGAGGGATTCATGATTTGATTGATGGTGGTATTTCACGTTACAGCGTAGATCACCGATGGCATGTTCCGCATTTTGAAAAAATGCTTTTTGACAACGCTCAACTGCTTTCCGTTTATGCCCAAGCACACCTGATGTTTCCACAAAATGAGTATGATCAAGTTATGCTCGGAATCCATGAATGGCTGACAAATGAGATGAAACAAACATCAGGATTGATGTCCAGCACCATGGATGCTGATAGTGAGGGAGAGGAGGGCAAATACTACGTTTTTAATAATGAAGAAATCAAAAAAACTTTTGAATTAAAAGACAAAAATTGGGAATCTGTTTTTGATTTTCTTCACCACAGTTATTGGGAAGAAGGTAAAATTGTACTCAGCGCCAAAGAATCATTCTCATTGAAGGATGGGGATTGGAAAACCATTCAGACTTCGCTTCAAAAAATTCGCGCAAATAAAGCACAACCAATTACCGATCACAAGGTGATTACCTCATGGAATGCGCAAACAGTCGTTGCCTATTGTCAAGGCAGTGATGTCTTTGGCGATTGGATTAACCATGCCCAAGATTTATACTGCGCCATGGAGCAGAACCTAAAGATAAATGGGCAATGGAATCAGGGAAAAGAAGGAGAAAAGACAATCGCTCCATTGCTCTTTGATACGTTGGCATGGGTGCAGAAGGCGTGTATTGAATTGTTCTTAAAAACAACAGATTGGAAATACATCCAAGAAGCCACTGATATTCACAACAGCGCCAAAAATTTTCGGCAAGCATCTTCCCTGTATGCATTAAACGCTGAAGAAAACCTTTTGGCTAAAATCATTGAAATACAAGACAATGTAATTCCATCCAGCAATGCCATTTGGGCAGAGAATATGTATTGGCTGAGCATCATAACTGGAGACCTCAGCTATCTTGATGAATGCACACAGATGATTCAATGTCTGGGACAAGATGCCAATCAGATGGGCTATTACGCGCATTGGAATTTGGTTCTTCAATTGTTCCAGGCCAAAGCTGGAATTGTAGTTGCGAGTCAACCAGAATTGGATTGGCTGAAGAACAAAAAATGGCTGCACAAAACCGTTGTGCTGCATAAAAATGTAGAAAATTCGTTTCTGCAAGGTAAGTGGCATCCTCAAACCCAATATTCTCTTTGTACATTAGCTACATGCTATCCCCCATTATTGAATTGCTCCGATATTGTATAATGCTCATCCTGCTGGGATTGGGCGCCACAATAGGATGTGCACAGATGTTAAACAACAAAGAAGGCAAAGCACTTGACAATGCCTTTCTATTCAATCGGTCATTTATTTGGGAGAATAAAATTGCTTCAATTACGGCCATTAAACAGATCAAACTTCCTGGTCGACCAATCAATGAGACCGAATGGAGAGAAATCATGACATTTAATTCCACAGGAATTTTGGAGCAAAAAATGCTCACCACACACGGCACTTCTTTTCAGGATAGCAGTTCCATTTTGTTTAAACGAAATGATATCGGGCAATTGTTCAGCATAGAACAAAATAAAAAAACTGAAACCACCATCACCGAGATGACTTACGATAGCAATGGCAAAATCACAAGAGAAGACATCAAGCAGATTCTTCATTTGCAAGGTGAAGGCAGCCGAGAGATACTGGTGGAAAGCACAACCTATGAATACAGTTTTCCCAAACCCAATATTGTTGTAAGAAACAACATCAACAATTACGGATTGGCCTATAGTTCGTTTACTACCATCCGCAACGATCAAGGATTTTTGATTCAGGAGCTGGAGAACTTCTTTGTAAGTCAACGTGAGATTACCACACTATATGAATACAATGAAAAAGGTTGGGTATCTAGAACAACCCAGTCAGACAACAAATCAAACGAAAAAGAAGAAACTACATTTACCTATGACAACAAAGGCAACGTGATTTTTGCCAAGCACAGCATTAACAATCAACTTGTTGAAGAATTTGAAGTGCTGTACAATCAAGCCTCCATGATCAAAGCTATCTTGCATCAAGACATTGCCAGTCAAGCCATCACGATACACAAATACGAATACCAATTCCGATGAAAAACATTTTCAAAATTCTTTTTCTATTCGCACTTGTTGCTGCTGCGTCTCATTGCACCGCGCAAAAAAGACCGCCCAAACAGGACAACGTGGTTACCCCAGCTGATGGCGCCCAAAAAAGTGCCGAAAATAAAAACCGAAAGTGGGAAGAGTATGACACCAAGAAAAATCATCACCATGAAATTCAGGATAAGGCAACCAAAAAACGCATGAAGGAAAGCTTGAAAAAATCTAAAAATCACGGGTCACCGAATCGTGTTCCATGGTACAGAAAACTTTTTTGGTAGTTAAACCCAATGTCAATTTCACGATCAAAGAACTGAAATGAAAATTAAACACTTATGTCTTCTTGCCGTTTTGCATTTGCAATCGGAATTGATTATTGGTCAGATGAATTGGGCTGAAAATGTTGCCCCCATTTTATTTGATCATTGCACCAAATGCCACCATCCTGGTGGTATAGGACCGTCCAGTTTTATGACATCAGATGAGGCTTCCAATAATGCAGCCTCTATTCTTGGTGCCATCCTAGATGGTTATATGCCCCCTTGGCCAGCCAATCCCGATTATCGGCACTTTATCAATGAAAACGTTCTCACTGAAACAGAAAAAAACACCATTGAAAATTGGGTAATGAATGGAGCACCCAGTGGCAATATCGCCCTTGCTCCCACTGCGCCTACCTACGACAATCAGACGCAATTGGCGCAAGTTGACTTTAGCGGAACCACCCCCATCAATACCAGTCAAGCCGTTACACATGATTATTACAGGACTTTTGTCATTCCATCCAACTATTCAGTGGATCAATTTATAGATGGAATTGAAATCATTCCAGGAAATAGTGAAATTGTGCACCACGTTGTCATTTATTACGACCCCACCAATGAATGCCTTTCATTGGATGCTGCAGATGCTGAACCTGGATTCCTGACCAACGGCACTGGGGGAGGTCTCCCTGCCGCGGCTCATTTCGTTGGTGCGTGGGTTCCCGGAAAAGGCCCTCAAAATTTACCACAAGGCTTTGGTATACGAGCAGAAGCCAATGGATACTATTTGATTGAAATGCACTACCCTGCAGGAAGTGTGGGTCAACAGGACGAAACCATACTCAACATCAAACACTCCTCAAGCAGCAATCCGCGAGAAGCCTGGTACAATCCAATCATTACGCACGACCCTTCCACCCTTGATGAGGCCGCATTGATCATTCCGGCCAATACTGAAAGAACATTTCATGCCACGTATAATGTACCCATCAACATATCGCTGATTGGCATCTTTCCACACATGCATCTGATTGGTGAAAGCATCAAAAGTTTTTGCGTTAATGGAACTGATAGTATTCCATTGATAGATATTCCTCAATGGGATTTTGATTGGCAATTGGGTTATGATTACACCCAACTGGTTAGACTGCCTGCTCAGTCTCAACTCAAGGCCGTTGCCACTTATGACAACACCATCAACAACCCCAACCAACCAGTAAATCCTCCCCAATTGGTTACAGCAGGGGAAGAGACGAATGACGAAATGATGGTAATTTTTTATCTTTATACTTACTGGATGCCTGGAGATGAGAACATTGTTATTGATCCAAATACTGCCATTTCAAGCAATACCCATGCACCCAATCTGTGGCGGTTTTACCCCAATCCCACCCATAAAGACATTCAATGGACTTGCATTGGACCGCAGTACAGAAAAGCACAATTTACTATTTCAGACATGCATGGAAGGATTTGTAAAAAAGAACAACAAATGGTTGCTGGCAGAATGGAATCTGGAAGTGTTGATTTGAGTGAACTAAAACCAGGAGTCTATTTCATTCAAGTGGTTTCTAACGAATACACCCACACAGAAAAAATAATTCTTGAATAACTACTTTTTCCCAATAATCCGATCAGGATTGTTGGACAAAAAGGATTTCCAGGAATTGGACTTGGTGCCCAACAAGGGATTGGATGTTTGATAAAAATGACAAACAGCAGCAGCCAAACCATCCGTTGCGTCCATCTTCTCCGGCATTTGAGAATCTTCTATTTTTAAAAGACGTTGTATCATCGCAGCAACCTGCTCTTTACTGGCATTTCCATTCCCTGTGATACTCTGCTTAATTTTTCTTGGAGCATATTCCGTTACGCTCAGTTGTCTGCTCAAAGCTGCGGCAATGGCCACACCTTGTGCCCTTCCCAACTTCAACATGGACTGCACATTTTTTCCAAAAAAAGGAGCTTCGATGGCCAACTCGTCAGGGTGAAAACCATCTATGAGCTCAACGCAACGTTCAAATATTCTCTTCAGCTTCAAAGCATGGTCATCTATCTTATCCAAACGAACAACGCCCAAAGCCAACAAAGACATTTGTTTACCTTTGACCTCAATGATTCCGTAACCCAAAATGGATGTTCCCGGATCAATACCTAATATAATGCGCTCCTTTTGCAATTGATGATATGGTTATGGTGCTAAAAGTAATGACAATTTCCATCGCAATCATGCTGCAATGCATCTATGCTTTTCAATTGTTGTGGTACCGGGGCAAAAGAAACAAAAAAACTGAATACCCTTCCTTTCAAACACCTCTACTCAGCATCGTCATTCCCTTTAGAAATGAAGCCCAACACATTCCAACTTTGCTTTCCAAATTGCATCAAATTCCGCAAGATGTTCTTGTTTATTGGGTCAACGACCACAGCGATGATGAAGGTTCCCATTGGCTCATCAACCATCTGCCTCAACATCATATTCTGCTAAAAAACCAAGGGCAAGGAAAAAAGTTAGCCTTGCATACTGCCATTCAACAGATTCCTGAGAATCACTGGATACTGACCATTGACGCTGATGTACAAATCTCCGATACCTGGTGGGAGAAGATTCGCCATCAATTCAACCCCAATTGCGCCCTTATGATTTTCCCCATTGCGATGATACCTGGAAAAAAATGGATTGAAATTTTTCAGTGTTTGGAATTCTCCTTCCTTCAAGCACTCACAAAAGGTAGCATTTTAAGACAACGTGCACAACTCAGCAATGGCGCTCACTTGGCATTTCAAAAAAAATACTACACACAAGCGAACGGCTATTCCAGTCACTTGCACATCAGCAGCGGTGATGATCAATTTCTATTGGCAGCATTCCGAAAAAAAGGATGGGAAATAGGATGGGCCAACATGCAAGAAGAAACAATTTCCATATCTCCATTGACCTCATGGAAAGCGCTTTTGTCACAGCGCGTGCGTTGGGCAGGAAAATCCAAAGCCCTAGAAATGGGAGACATGAAACTATTGGCTTTCACCACAGCCATCAGCAATACCATTGCGCTCTATGCCTACGTTCAATTGTTCTCACAGCCCTTTGAAATCGGCGCAATAACATTGATAGCCTTGGTTTTCATCAAAATGGCCGCCGAATGGGAGGTTTTTCAAATGGTAAAAAATAGACCCCGTTTTATCACCCTTCTGTTTTTAATAATCTATCCATTCTGGGTGCTCACCGTAGGGATGTCCGTACTATTTTTAAAACAAGAATGGAAAGGCAGAGCAATCAAACATTGAAAGTTTTTTGGGGGAAATTCTCTCAGGATAAATGGGCCTTAGCAGGGTTGTATTTTATTGCACTTTTGTTCGTAGTTGGTTTATTGGGTCCTTTCATTCGTCCTGACAAATCGGAAAATGCCAACGACCAACAAATCCAATGGGCCAAACTTCCTCCGGTGAGTAAAGTTTACTATGATTGGGATGAGCAAGGCGAACGCAATCTTGAAGGCCAATCACAACAAAAAACTTTCCTCTTGGGGACAGACCGTTTGGGTCGTGATATTCTATCTCGACTTATGGCGGGAACATACATCAGCCTGACTGTAGGATTCATCTCTGTGGCCATCTCGCTGCTTGTCGGTGTATTTATTGGTCTATTGGCTGGCTATTATCGGGGATGGGTAGACACCGCACTGTCGTGGATCATCAATGTCATTTGGTCCATTCCCAACTTATTGGTGGTGATGGCATTTATACTGGCATTTGGTGCAGGATTTTGGAAAGTATTCATTGCCATTGGTCTAACGATGTGGGTGGAAGTGGCCAGAGTTGTCCGCGGACAGATTTTAAGCATCCGTGAAAAAGAATACATTGAGGCCGCAAGATCCATGGGAATGACTGATGCACGAATCATGTTTCGTGAAATGCTACCACAATTGTGGCCCACACTCATTGTGATCTCAGCAGCCAATTTCTCCAGCGCCATTCTCATAGAAAGTGGAATGAGTTTTTTGGGATTGGGCGTGCAAATACCGGCCCCCAGTTGGGGCAACATGATCAGAGAAAATTACGCCATGATCCCTACCAAGCACGCGCACTTGGCACTGGCACCGGGCATTTGCATCATGTTTACTGTTTTGGCATTGAGCTATGTGGGCAATGGATTGCGATCAGCATTGGACATTAAAAAAATATAAATGAATAAAAGTGATAAAATATTTGTAGCAGGACACCGCGGGATGGTGGGGTCAGCCATTTGTCGTAAATTACAACAAGAAGGTTATTCTCAAGTCATCACCCGCACCTCCAAAGAATTGGATTTGACCGATCAAAAAGCGGTGACTGCGTTTTTTGAAATCGAGAAACCGCAATTTGTATTCTTGGCTGCGGCCAAGGTTGGAGGCATCCATGCCAATAATACCTACCGTGCCGATTTCTTGTACCGCAATTTGATGATTGAGAGCAATGTGATTCATGCATCTCATGTTCATGGTGTTCAAAAATTGCTCTTCTTGGGATCGTCTTGTATCTATCCCAAAATGGCACCCCAGCCATTGAAAGAAGAGAGTCTTTTAACCGGTACATTGGAATACACCAATGAACCTTATGCCATCGCCAAGATTGCTGGTATCAAATTGTGCGAAGCCTACCGCGACCAATACGGAAGCAACTTTATTTCCGCCATGCCCACCAACTTGTATGGCCCCAATGACAACTATGATTTACAGAACTCACATGTTCTTCCCGCATTGATTAGAAAATTCCATGAAGCCAAAATCAATCAATCCCCTTCCGTGGAAGTATGGGGTACAGGAAGCCCCATGCGCGAGTTCCTGCATGTGGATGACTTGGCAGAGGCATGTTATTTTTTAATGCAACAATACAATAACAAGCAATTTGTCAATGTAGGGTGTGGTGAAGATCTGAGCATCAAATCACTTGCAGAAATGATACAAACCATTGTTGGCTTCCAAGGTGATTTGATTTGGAACACAGAAAAACCAGACGGTACTCCCAGAAAATTGATGGACGTTTCTATGATTAAAGCATTGGGTTGGTCGCCCAAAATCAGCCTGGCACAAGGTATAGCCGCTGTCTACAACGAATATCAGCATAAACTACATTCTTGAAATGCCATGAAAAAGCTTTCCCTGCAAATACAGCATTCGACAACTATTGCGGTTTTAATATTGTCTCTTAGTTCAATGTCAGGATGGGCACAACCGATACCCATCGGTGATTATTGGAACAGAGAACTAGAGCGGGTTGAGCATTACAAAGGCAAACCTGCCTTTACTACTTACAAACCGCAACTCAAATCAACGGTCAATTTCAAAAGCATCACCGGTGAAGTAAAAGATTCCGTCAAATATTACTCAATGCTTTCACGTCTGATTTTTAGGGATCATTTGATTGAATTCAAAAAACCAGAATACACCATTACCATTGATCCACTTTTACAATTGGAGGTATATCATGATATGAAAAATGAAGACTTCAACAACATGCGCGGGCGGATGTACAACAATGGCCGCGGAGCCATCGTGCAGGGGCGCATTGGCAATGGCGTGGAATTTCAATCCATTTTTTTGGAAAGCCAAAGCGTTCTACCCTACTACCAAAGCCTTTGGGCTGACTCCACAGGCGTCATACCCGGTATGGGCCGTCACAAGGAATTTAAAAAATATGGGTATGACTATGGAATCTCTACCAGCTCATTGTTCATCGGATCAAAATCATGGTGGAATTTGGGACTGATGTATGGCAAACAATTTTTTGGAAATGGTTATCGGTCCTTGATATTATCAGATGCTTCCATGAATATGCCCATGGTTCAAATGGGACTTCAGAATCAACATTTCCAATACAAAAGCACGGTGGGCATTGGGCAGGAACAATCACGAATCCCATTGGGAAGCACGGGGGAAAGTTTGTTTAAGCGAAAATTAATCACTTGGAATTATTTGTCTTATTTACCAACAGAGAAATTAGAGGTTGCCTTGATGGAAACGGTAGTATCTGCCCGATGGACACCGCAAGGAGTTGTTGCACCTGAGTTGCATGCATACATCCCTATCATAGGCGCTAGGGGTTGGATGGCCCAAAAGGACAGCAACGCAACAGTCATGTATGGTGCCAATTTAAAGTGGAATGCCAATCGCAATACCACGTTTTATGGTCAGTATGGATGGGTCACCAAAGGCTTAGGAAAGGACGCATTGCAATTTGGCGCATTGTTCACAGACTTGGGAATGAAAAACTTGGATTTGCGTGTAGAGTACAATCAAGTGGGTGCTTATTTCTATTCGCAAAATGTAAACCTCATGTCGCTCACGCAGCAAAATCAACCCTTGGGCCACGCTTCAGGATCAGCATTGACAGAATGGTTGGTCAGAGGTCATTATCGCTGGAAAAGGTTGCTGGCACAAGGATGTTATCATTGGATACAACAGAACATAGGAAGCTCTGCCAATCCTTATTCTATGCAGTATGGGGAAACCACAGGTAAGCGAGACTTACAATACTTCCAAGGGGAGATTGGATACTTGGTTCAACCACATACCCATCTGTGTGTTTGGTTGGGGGTGACGCAGTTGGACGAATTAAAAACAACATTAGAAAACAAGTATAAAACCAACATCACAGGACAAATAATAACCTTCAAGTTAACCAGTGACATTTGCTATCGGGCATTCGATTTTTAAAAATTTGGCGTATCTTCACCTAACCAAAACCAAAAACCTTGATTGTAGATTTAGCATTGGCTTTCTTAACAGCCTTGCTCTTGGTGATGATTGCCATGCCATCACTCATCAAAGTAGCCAAACTGAAGCACCTGGTAGATGAGCCTGGTGATCAAAGGAAATTGCACAACCGCAGTATCCCAACGATTGGTGGCATCATGATTTTTGCAGGAACTTTATTTGCTTATTGCTTGATGTTTCCATCCAAAGATCAATGGATGATGGGTAACAATTATGATCCTTTGTCTGCACTCAATGAGTTTAAGTACTTGGTCGCTTCCATGTTTGTATTGTTCTTTTTGGGATTGAAGGATGACATCATTGGTGTGGCGCCCAACAAGAAATTATATGTGCATTTTTTGGTAGGAATTATTTTGGTCTATATGGCAAACATCCGCATCACCAGTTTTTGGGGATTGTTCTCCGTGGGCGAATTGCCTTATTGGGTGAGTTTGGTGGTGAGTTTGTTTACCTACATCGTCATTGTAAATTCCATCAATTTGATTGATGGCGTAGATGGATTGGCTGGAGGAATAGGCTTTATTGCCGCTGCTACATTTGGCGTTTGGTTTTACAGCACTGGTGACCTTCCGCTTTCCCTGCTGGCCTTCAGTTTAGCGGGTTCTTTGATTGGCTTTTTGTTTTTCAATTTCCAGCCAGCCAAGATTTTCATGGGCGATTCTGGATCATTGATTTTGGGGATGGTGCTGTATGTGTTGGCCATGAAATTGATTGAGTTTCCGCCCAATCGGATGTATGGGATATTGGCCAATGTATCCAAGCCTGTCCTGGCCATGGCCATTCTGTGTTATCCTTTGATGGATACGCTCAGGGCCTTCACTGTCAGAATTTCAAAAGGCACTTCACCATTCAAGGCGGACAAGAATCACATTCACCACAAATTATTGTCCATGGGATTTTCTCACCAACATGTTTGTTTTATACTTTACGGCTTTACACTGATTATCATAGGAATAACTTTCATGATGCCCCCCAACACGCCCAACATCAGTTTGGCTGTTGTTTTTGTTACCACTTTCTTCAGTGCCAACGGCTTGTTTTGGTGGGGAAAGAAAAGTTGAATTCCTTTATTATTGAAACGCTTGTGACCAATCACTATATATTGGCGCATATTTAAAACTGAAAATCATGAAAAAAACTTTAATCAATTCATTGATGTTAGCTTTCTCCAGCATCGGAATGGCACAAAGTAGCGCAGCTATAGAAGGCAAATGGGTATTGGAAGGTTTCTCTAACACCCTATACATACTTGAAGATGGTTTGAAATACACCTATTATTGTTCTTCATCAAACTGTGACTCTTTGTTCAATACCTACGAGGCAGCAGACGGAAATCATATGCCCGGTGCAAACAACTACACCTACACCAATGACAGCATTGTGATTGATCTTAATTTCGGTAATTTCTACGAAGCCGGAGTAAGTTTTCAATGTGACGGAAATGTTGTCGTTTTTAACAACAGCAATAATGGTAGATGGATTAGACTGGGCACTAACCTAGCCGATTGTAACTCAGTGGCAGTAAATAAGCATCAAGAACAAAATGGAATGAGTATATATCCTAATCCATCGGCTGATGTTTTCAATTTCTCTTTTGATAACAATATCAATGGTGAGATTTTGGTCTATGATTTATTGGGACAAAAAGTTTTTGGTGAAAAAATCAACGGACAATTTTTAACCATCAACCTTTCTCACTTGTCAAAAGGAACATACCATGTCAGCTTAAAAACGAATCAAGGTGTTCAATATAAAAAGATAATTATTGATTAAATCAATTTCTATTGCTACTCCTAAACCCCTTCCTTTGAAGGGGTTTTTCTTTACCCATTCAGTGTAAATCGAATAGCAATTCCAGAATTGATGTTGGTATTGTTGAAGGAATTGGAAATCTTGGGTTTGTTGAACTGGTGATCGTAGAAGAAACGCAAGGTCAACTTGTCACTAACAGCCATATCTGCACTGGTCTTCAAACTCCACAAGGTCTGACCTGCAGTAATCTGATTTTGTTGCTCAACAATTTTGCGAATCATGGTCACATTATCCCGCATGGTCAAATCCGCACGCAAAGTCAAGGTTGTACTCTTTAACAACTTCATAGGGAACTTCTTTCCCTTGATTTTGGCAATTGGATTAGGAATGTCGGTGAACTTATAACCCGTCCCAATCACAAAACTATTGCTTCTGTTTTCCGTGACCTGATTATTGGCCAATCCCAAAGCAATGGTGCGGTCGCGCTTCATTTCCACTTTGATTTGTGGATCATTGCTCTTTTTGGTCTTCACAGTCATATCAAATCCCAACATTGGTGACATGGACTCTGTAATGGTAACCGTGTTGATCTGCTTCTGTGCTATCCAGTTGGGCTGAGCGTTGGCATCCAACGCGGTGGGACGTCCCAACATGTCCTGCTCAAAATTCAAATTGGTTACATAACTCGCATTCACCGTTGACTTGTATTGGTGATTGATGGTGAATTGCTTAAAATACTTCTTCACGCTTTCCAATTTCGTTAATCCGTCATAACTCACTTTCCAGTTGGGTTGTGCTGACGTTTTGAATGGATTTAATGAAACCTCACTGGTGCTTTTTCCGCTGTAGGCCGCTATAAATGCTGGAATAATAACATCTTGCGCTGTCCCTCCAAACCCTTGATAATAACCGGCACTATCGACATCATTCAACTGATAGTTGATGGTATTCAATCTTCCAGAAATCTCTTGACGGTAGGCAATTAAATTCAAAAATGGGTCCGACATGTTTCCATTGCCCTTGTCATCTCTGGCAAAAGCTGTAGCCCAAGTGTTGATGGAGGCACTGAAGTTTCCAGTCTCCATAGGAGATTGGAACTGGTACTCCATAGAATCTGCAGAGTACCTGAAGAAACTGGTTAAGTTTCTTCCATCTTGACGATTGGCCGTCAATTCTATTTTCAAATACTTAATGGGCTCAATGGATGCCTTGGCGTTCCAGGTTGTACTTGATGTTTCTGTATATTGATTGTTCTGATAAGGAGAACCCACTACATAACCGCCATTGGCCATGTCCAATGCAAAATTACGATCTGTCAAATCCCCTCGCCAATCGGTATTTTGCTGTCCCAAAACAAACCCAATGCCCGGTGCAGTAAATTGATTATTCAATCCCAATAATCCCGCCCGCTGGTTGTATCCGGGCAACATCATCCCTTCATTCTTGGTGTAACTCATATTGGCATTGCGCACCATCATTAAGAAGCGCAGTGCAACATCTGACCAAACAATCGGCTCCTTCTTGTCCTTCTTATCCAGGTCCTTTCCAAACCCATCCTTGTTGTCCGGACTTTCCTTGTCTGCCTTCTTCTTGTCGTCCTTCTTCTTGCCTTGGTTGATCTCCTTCAACTTGGGAACCTTGTTGTACAACGTTTCAAAATTGGCCGTTGCATTAAAGTTCAACTGACGCGAATTCTGAATTTTATTGCCCAATGTATCCTGCGTGAACGGCGCACGATCCCAACGGAAGCTAGAACCATATTTGACATCCGAATTCACAAAATCAATCAATGGAAATTTGTCAAAAGGCAACTTATAAGATGCATTGAATTGGTGGTTGTAAATCGTCGGCTCACCCATGCTCAAAATGTTTTGACGTACGGTATCCTTATAAGCCTCATACCAATCTTTATCTTCTCTGTTTATTACACCGCGTGGCTCACGTATCAACGCTGTTGTAGACGCTGTCAAATCCATCTTGATGCTCTTGGTCAAATCATACTTGACATTGTAATTGCGGTTCCAACTCCAGTTCTTTTGCGCTTGTGTTTGAATCAACATGTCACTGTAGATACCCGATAACTCCAAAGTATTGTTCCGAATTCTACTCGTCTCATAGGAACGATTCATATCGGTATGGAATCCAACGGATTTGATACCTGGATAAAAGTTGAATTCCTTGATCCACTTCAAATAAGGCGAAGTTTTAACCAATGGCAACTTGGCAAATGGTTTGATCTCCTTAGGTTTGTTGGTAAAGGCGTAATCAAAAGCTCCTGTGTATTGCTTGTTCAAACGCCAGTCGATATTGATGTCGCGGAAGTAAATTTCATTGTAAGAATAACTCACAGAGAAATTATCGATGGCGTAAAATTTTGGCTTATCTCCCCCACCAGCAGCTGCTGCGGGCGCACCAGGCGCGGGTGGCGCAGCTCCACCTGCATCCTCCTTGGCTCCTTTTTTGGGTGCAATCTTTACGTTGGTCACGTTGATGCTTCGCCGGCGCGTCATCGTCTGCGACTTTTGTTTCAATGGTTTTGAAAGATTGGGCAAATCATTCAATTCCAAATCCGGCTGCAAAGGACTGTAACGCGGGGTTGAAACATTTTCTGAATAACCCATGAACAAAGGCAATTGTACTCCCCAATTCTCTGGCATCAATTTGCCCATTTGAATGGTAGTACTGGCATCCACACCAGTCTTGGTCTCCTGTTGCCTTTGCTGTACTTTTTGTTCTACAGATCCCCACCCTGGCGTACTGATGTTTCCAGCAACATTGACTGTGGCCAAATCCGCCAGTTGTGCTGTCATCCGTCCTACGGCAGCCCAACCAGACGTATTATCAAACTCTGAAAGACGCAACTCATTCACCCAAATGGTCGCACATTTGGCCAATCCATCATCGTTTTTGACAAAACTATTTTTCTTGTCATCCGGATTGCGAACCCCAATCATCAATACCGTGACATTGGAGACATTGGGATTACCCTTTACTGAAATGCGCACATTCTCCGTAAGCATTTTTGAAAACTCTTGCAAAGCGCTGAATCCCGCAGGTCGATTGGCTTTCAGGTCTTGCAAATCTTTGATAAGAATGTCAAAGTTGTTTTCCTCTGGCCAGATATCGTTGTCATCATCCGTGAACCAAGGAGTCACAGACATGGGCATCTCATACTCGTAATAGTTTTGGTCAAAATCAGAACCCAAACGCACAAACACTGTCAAATCTTTGTTCTTTAATGCACTTTCTACTCCCTTGGCTTCCATGTGGGCAAACATTCGTAAACGCTTGTACTGACGCATGTCAAAGGTTACATTTCGGTATGCGGCCTTGGCATCACCATCGTTCAAATTACAAACGGTCATGGACAATGATTGCTCATTCATGCTGCGCAAATTGGCCGAAGCTACATCCTGCTCGCGAATAATTCCCGGGGGCACGGTGTAAGGAACTGGCTCACGGTTTCCGTTCTCTTCAATGTTTACTGCAGCAATGTCAAACTCAGTGGGTTCATCGTCATTGGGCTCCAATTCTTGTGGTCCCAAAAGACTACTGTCAAATTTGCGCCACTCACCACGCACCAATTCCAATCGCGCAAAACGCAAAGTAACTGGCTGCTCCCAACCTTTTAGGAACATACGAATATATCGGATGGAACGAAAATCTGGAATGTTGCCTATGCGCTTTTCAAACTCTTTGATGGGTACTTTGAATTGATACCACCTAATTTCTCTTTCCTCACCATCGGCCGTAGTTTTGGTCGTCACAAAACTGTCCGTTATGTAATTGTCACCAATGTTATTCTCGCCCAAATCACCGGGACGCAAGCTCACTTTGTACTGAAAGTAACTTTCTATTTGATTCAATGTAATGTCCTGATTGATGTCCTCCGTATTGGGAACTGTTGTTGCTGCTATGGGATAACCTTCTGGACTAGATGTATTGGAGTTGCCCTCATAACCATTGAATTGTTTGTAACGCTCAATGGTATTCAAGTTTTCTTGGTCACTCTGGCTGCCTCTGAAATAACGGAAATCATCTGCTGCTGGATCTTGTGCAATTTTTCCGTACGCATCTGCTGTCACATGCCCCTGAACAGATGACAACCATTGCGAAAAAAACGTTTGCTCCCCACCTGATGTCAAACCATCAATACCGATGTCCTGCTGTGCATAAGATCCTGTTGTGTTGTCAAACGCATTGACAACATTGAAAGTGGAAGGATTGGGATAAATGCCCCATGTCCCTTGAAGCGTGGGCAATGGATTATTGTCTGTTGGGTAACCATTCTCAAATGACAACTGAGAATCGTTCAATACATCTTCTGATACATTACCCAAGTTGAAATACAAGTCACCACCATTGTCATTGGGAGAATCCTCATGAAAAGGATCCATCAACCAGAATTGAATAAACTGAACGTTACTCATTTCAAAATCCGTGGTGGTCAATGCGCGCTGAATACCTCCCCAACGGGTTTCTGGATCATTCAGAAATCCATCTTCACTCAATCCGGATGAATAGCCTGGAACGCCATCAGGGTCGTCAAAGTTGTAAGGTCCACGTTCATTGGGATAGTAAGTCAAATCAAGTGTAGCAATGTTGGGAGGTGTTCCTGGAGGCAATTGGCGGTTGGGGAAAACCTCAGACTCCAAAACTTCTCGCATGCGGTGATCACTCTGCATGGCTGCATCCACATTGGGAGGCGTCAAAGCATTGGATCGATAAAACAATGGATCGATAACATACCAACTCAAACGTGCACGGTTGTAATTGTAAATCAAACTGTCTTCGATATTTCCTTCAGGAAACAAGCCTTGTTGCAGTTTAGGAGTACTGGCCAAAAACCATTGGTTGATGGTGCGCAAATCAATGATGCTTTGGCTTCCTTCAAAGTCGTCAATATAGGAATTACCGATCTTAGAAATGGCCTTGCTGTGACCTGGGAAAAGCTTGGCAGCTTCTCCATTAAAGGTGATGGTCGACTTGGCTTTGGTTTTAATAAAAGGCAAGCGATCAATCATCTCTGTGATGAAAGGAATTTCTTCTTGGTAATTGAAATCCGCTCCCAGCACCCAGTTGTTCACTGGCTCATCACCTATGTTGACTTTCTGCGTCAATGGCCTTTCCCGCAGGTTCATCACCGTAGATCCAACGGTCAATTTATCACTGAACTTGTAATCAAAACGACTACCGATCATGGTCTTGAATTGCATGTTGAACAATGAATTGCTCTCCACAGAAACCTTGATGGGATTGCCACTGTTCATCACCCCTTCATTGATGATTTTTACACGACCCAAATTGTAGTCCACTGTATAGTCCTGCCCCTCTACCAATTTAATGCTCCCCGATGTGACACTCACCGATCCTTGCGGAATGTTCATCGCATTCAAAGAGATGTCAGAACCAGAAGCACTTTGATATTGTCCTTTAATTCTAAATCGATTCAACTGTGGAAAGTTAATCTGCGCAGAAGTTTTTGTACTATCATACAACGGTTGAAAAACCACTTGGCTAATCATTTGCTGTGCCGTTGATGTATTTCCGAGGCCTGCAATAATCTCATTGGACAAATGTTGGCCAAAGGGTTCCACATGCGGAAAAAATATCCTACCTGTTTGAGCATCAATCAAACCACCTTGCGTGGCAGCATTGGGAACAAAGTCAAAGAAGGCATCGGGATAAGGCATTTGTTGATTATCAATGCGGTCCAAGTCCAATACCTGCAGCAGCAATTTTCCAGACAAGGGTTCGCGCTGAATGCTGTTCATGTTCACTCCCGTAGACGGGTTGTTGTACCAAACGTCCAGACGGAAATTCTCTGGAGAAACCCCAAAAGCGCCCAAGTTGTAAACGTTCTTCATCATGTTATCCCACAATGGAGCGGGATCGCCGTTGCTCAACTTGACCATGGTGATGGACGACTTCAACATTTTTAGCACCAACGCATTGGGCGCCGCAACTCCATCTTGAGAGAATGTTCCCACTTGATAGGTCTGTCCGTTCTGGGTGTATTCAAAGGCAACACCCAGAACTTCCGCGTTGTTGAGGGCTTGCTTCAACGAGATAAAACCCAATCGGGCATTGTAGGTAAATTCAGAACTTGTCAATTTTCTTGCATTTCCGACGCGCTCATAATGCACCCCTTGTTTCAAACCCAGTCCCAAAGCCTGAATGGCAGGATTGGCATTTGTGAATCCCAGAATTTCTGGAGCACCCATCATCACATCATACAACGCGTTGTTGTCATTGTCCGGATTGGGAATCTGGTTGGGATTCATCAAACCCTGGAAGGCATAATCCGTTGACATGTAATTTTGACTTTCTCCCAAATCAGAGAAGGTCAAAATATTTCTTACATCCTGCGTATTGGCTTGTTGGTTCACTACCCAAACTTCTATCCTCGTAATGTTGGCACCACTATTCACCACCGGCAAAGTCTCCATGGCCTTGTCATAACTGTTTCTAAAGAAACCAGATAAGAAGTAGTGACGATTCGCTTCGTAATTGTCAGCGGCGATATCAAACTGCTGGGTCTGTGCACCTCCTTGAACGGTGATTTCCTTGCGCTCCCCTTTTTGCTGAGAAAGAACTGTGGTGTTTTTTAACTTGCCCCATTGGGTTTCAATCTTGGCGCCAAACAAGCTAGAGCTCCCTTGTATCAAGGATCCTGAAAGAGGCATCTGAACGGTACCCAATTCAATTTTCTTTACAATTTGATCCTCATCACCGGTGTATCCCAACTTCATTTGATTCTCAAAATCAAACTGGCTCTCCGTGTTGTAATTGACATTGAGCTTCATTCGGGTTCCAATGTTACCCGTTACATTGAGCTGAATTTTTTGATCAAAATTGAAGGTGGTTACCTTTCGTTGGCGTTCCGGAATCCTTGGATTGTCCACCTTGGACATGTTCATTCCAAAGGTCAATTCAGCGCTACCCTGCGGTCGAATCTCAATTTCATTGGATCCAAAAATATTTTCAAATGCTTCAGATTGAATTTTAAAAACAGGAGCAAACTCTCTCTTGGCTTGGTCATCCTCTTCTACCAGCTCTTTCCAATAAGCTGTTACATTGTCTTTTAATTGAAAATCCATGAACTCCTCACGGGTCATTTGCGTGGCACTTCTGAAATCAATTCTATCACCTATCTTCTGTGAAACCTCATACATGCCCGTCACAGGATTGTACTCCACATGGTACTTGATGTTTTTTGGAAGTGGAATGGCTATTCCTGAAGGATTGGGGGTAGGGTTGATTGGATCTTGATTGGGCCAAATGGGCGGTGGTGTTGCAGTATCCGCAACAGCCGCGGTTACTGAATTGCGTCTGATATAATGAACAGCGTTTTCAATGGTGGTAACAGACAGGGCTACCCAAGAGGAAACCGCCGTGATAACAGCAATAAAAACCCAATGAACGATATGCCCAAAACTACGCCTCACTTAAATCTGCTTCAATACCCATTTGATCCATTCTTCCAATCCTGCATTGGGCCATTCTTTCATCACCTTATCCAAGGTTTTTTCAGCTTTGGTTTTGTCCAATCCCAATGAGGACAGGGCTAATAACGCATCATGCTTTTGAATATTGTATGCAATTCCAGATTTCTCAGTGGTGCTCATATTCTCCAATTTGCCCATTTTATCGTGCAAATCAACAATCATGCGCTCCGCAGTTTTCTCACCAATTCCCTTGATTCGCTTTAAACTGGCCACATCTTTCTGAACAATAATGGTCCTCAATTCATCTGCGGTTAAACTGGACAACACGACACGTGCAGTGTTGGGGCCTACACCACTCACCGAAATCAATTTTTTAAATACCTCGCGGTCTTCCGCATTGCTGAAGCCATACATCACCAATGAGAAATCATTCCCATTGACGTGCATGTGGGTGAACAAAGTCACCTCTCCTCCGTCAGGCAACTGGCTATAAGTGCTCAGTGGTATTTGGATCAAATAGCCCATTCCGTTCACATCAATAACAGCGTGAACCGGGCTTTTTTCCAATAGTTTTCCCCTAATACTCGTTACCATAGCCTCTCATTTTTTTGAAAGGCTCGAAAATACAAAAAAACCCGCAATTTTATGCGCGTCCCGTACCCTTGAATTGAGCATCCACCACAGCAATTCGGATCATGTTGATGATTTCCCTTACCGAGCAACCCATTTGAAGGATATGATAACTGTGATTCATACCCAACAATACGGGTCCTATGACCTCATATCCTGCCGTTTCTTGCAATAATTTATAAGCAATGTTTCCAGCGGAAAGGTTGGGGAAAATCAGGGTATTGACCTGATTTCCCACCAATTTGGAGAAAGGGAAATTCTCCTCCATCATTTCCTGATTCAACGCAAAATTGGCCTGTAACTCACCATCCACCAAAAGATTGGGATGATCGCGCTGCAGAATAGCCGATGCTTTGGCCATTTTCATCGGATCTTTTCCTTTTGCCGAACCAAAATTGGAATAACTCAACAGCGCAATGCGCGGCGTAATCTTCATCTTACTAATGGACTCTGCCACCCTTAAGGTAATTTCTACAATATCCTCAGCAGATGGGTCCTCATTGACCGTTGTATCTGCAATAAACAAAGGCCCTTTCAAGGTTTGCACGATGTACATACCGCAAACTTTCTTCACTCCCTCAGCAGGTCCAATGACTTGTAATCCGGGACGAATAACTTTGGAATAATTTCGGGTCATTCCGCTGATCATGGCATCTGCCATGCCTGTTTCCACCATCATCGCTCCAAAATAATTCCTTTCACGCATTGACCTTACTGCATCAGTAAAGGTGACTCCTCGGCGTTGTTTTCTTTCAAAATAAATTTGTCCAAATCGCTCTCTATTGGCATCATTGGCTTCTACACGTGGATCAAAGATTTGAGCATCGCGCAAATCAATGTCCCATTCTTCCATCAACTCGCGAATGCGTTTTTCATTACCCAACAAAATGGGAATGGCGCATCCTTCATCTTTGGCGGCCTCTGCAGCTTTTAGAATTTTAATATTCTCACCTTCTGCAAAAACCACACGCTTGGGTGATTTTCTGGCACGTTCAGCAATTCCTCTGGACAGGGCGTTGTCACGACCAATGCGATTCAACAACTCTGCCTTATAGGCTTCCTCATCTTTCATTGGGAGCTTGGCCACTCCACTTTCTACTGCTGCCTTGGCCACTGCTGTAGATACAACGTAAATCAAACGCGGATCCAATGGCTTGGGAATAATGTAATCCCTACCAAAACTCAATGATTGCAAGTTGTAAGCTTGTACAACTTCCTCTGGAACCGATTCCTTGGCCAATGCAGCCAACGCATGCACAGCTGCCAACTTCATTTCATTGTTGATACAACGTGCACGCACATCCAAAGCACCACGGAAAATGAACGGGAATCCCAATACGTTGTTCACTTGGTTGGGATGATCACTGCGCCCTGTTGCCATAATCACATCAGGACGGGCAGCCAATGCTTCATCGTAAGATATCTCCGGATTGGGATTGGCCAAAGCAAATACCACGGGGTTGTCTGCCATGGCAACAATCATTTCTTGGGTAACAATGTTTCCTTGAGACAAACCCAAAAAAACATCTGCTCCTACCATGGCTTCTGCCAAGGTTCCCAGGTTGTATTCTGTAGCAAATCTTCTTTTGCGGTGATCCAAATCTTGGCGATCTGTTGTAATCAACCCCTTTGAATCATACATGAAAATATTATTGGGGTCCCCACCCAATTGTATCATCATGTCCACGCAACTCAAAGCAGCTGCGCCAGCACCACTCACTACTATCTTCACCGCTCCGATCTTCTTCTCGGCCAATTCCAAGGCATTGATTAACGCCGCGCTGCTGATGATGGCCGTTCCGTGCTGGTCATCATGCATGATGGGGATGTCCAACTCTGCCTTCAATCGTTCCTCTATTTCAAAAGCCTCAGGGGCCTTTAAATCCTCCAAATTGATGCCACCAAAAGTGGGCGAAATATTTTTTACCGTATTGATGAATTCATCCACATCCGTGGCTTTCACTTCAATATCAATGCTATCGATGTCTGCAAAAATCTTGAACAACATGCACTTCCCCTCCATCACTGGCTTAGAAGCTTCTGGACCCAAATTTCCCAAACCCAAAATGGCTGTTCCATTGGAAATAACAGCTACCAAATTTCCCTTGGCGGTGTAGCGGTATACATCATCCGGATTCTCTGCTATGGCCAAAACTGGCTCAGCTACGCCTGGTGAATAAGCCAAGGCCAAGTCACGTTGTGAACTGTGCGGTTTGGTGGGAATAATTTCCAACTTACCGGGTCTTCCCTGCTCGTGATAATCCAGAGCGTCTTTCTTTTTAATGGCTTCCATTCTAATTTTTTTCGGTTGACAAAGGTAACTGCGGAAATAGATTGCGCGCGGTTTGTTGGATAACATCTTCCACGGACTCAAACTTCCATTGCAGTTGCTTCACTATTTTTTCGTTATTAAATCGCTTGATTTGTGCGGTATTTCGGATGGTTTCAGCGGTTACCATGGCCTTCTTGCCTGTTAGCAGCTCCCTGATGGCATCCATCCAATAAATGAGCTTCAACATCCATTGACTGAGCGGCTTCTGCGGAATCCTTTTTTTCATTGCCTTTGCCATGGAAGCAAATGCCCATTCCATCGTTTGATTCTCTGCCACCAAAATGTATCGCTCACCCCAACATTGCTTTTCCACCAAACCCAACATGATTTTCGCTGCATCATTCACCCCAATCCAACCTGTTCCTCCGAGCGGAAAATAGTTGTAACCACGCGCTACGGTATCAAACAATTGGCCTGAACTCTGGTGCAAATCCACCTCTCCAATGATCACCCCAGGATTGACAATAACCGCCTTAAGCCCCTCTTCTATGCCGCGCCAAACCTCCATTTCACCCAAAAACTTTGTCCTTGAATACTCTGTATGGGATTTGGATGGCTGCCAAAAACATTGCTCATCTACGGGGGCATTTTCTTCCGATTTTCCCAAAGCTGCAATTGAACTAACATGACAGAAAGCAACACCGAACTCCAAGGCCCAATCCACCCATTCCGCTGTCTGATGAACATTTACTTCTATCATCGTAGCGTGATCTTTGGCATGATAACTCACCACAGCAGCACAATGATAAATCGTTTTAAAATCATCAAAATGAGATAGATTCCAAAACGATTCTGTTGTCATCCAATACAACTGATTGGCTTCCCAACTGACTCCTTTTCTGCGCAACCATTTCTCCGTTTCTTCAGGCTTTCTATGGTGGTACAAAGCAGTCACCGCTTCTCCTTTTTGTAAAAGATACTTTAAGACATGTGAGCCTACCAATCCCGTTGCTCCTGTGATCAATTGCATGGCGCTAAGTTAAACCACATTCGCATTAACTTCGCCACGTTTGAAAACCAATACCCACATAGAAAACATCCTCAAAACGCTGCCGGATAAGCCCGGCGTGTACCAATACTATGATGAACAAGGGCAATTGCTTTATATAGGAAAGGCCAAAGTGCTCAAAAACCGAGTGAGCAGTTATTTCAGCAAAATCAAATTTGAAAATGCCAAGACCTTTCAATTGGTCAAACGCATTGCTGACATTAAGTTCATTGTCGTTGCCACGGAATCTGACGCCTTGTTGCTAGAAAACTCCCTGATAAAAAAATTCAAACCCAAGTACAATATTGCATTAAAAGATGACAGAACTTATCCAAGCATTGTCATCAAAAATGAAAAGTTTCCAAGGGTATTTGCCACACGTAAAATTCTGAAAGACGGCTCAACCTATCTTGGTCCATTTACCAGTGTCAAAGCCATGCACCAAGTGTTGGAATTAGCCAAAACACTCTATCCCATTCGAACCTGCAATTTGCCCCTTTCACAAGAGAACATTGAAAAAGGTAAATTCCGGGTTTGTTTGGAGTACCACATTGGGAATTGCCTTGGTCCATGTGATGCGCGACAATCAGAGTTGGAATATGATCAACACATCTTTCAAATCAAACGAATCATCCGGGGATACTACGGAGATGTGCTTCGCGATTTAAAACAAGAAATGTTTCAACGCGCAACTACCCTGGAATTTGAAGCAGCACAAAAGATCAAAGAAAAAATAGACGCGCTGGAAAGTTTTCAAACCAAAAACACCATTGTACATCCTTCCATTTCGCACATTGACGTCTTTACCATGGTCTCAGATGACAACAGCTCCTTTGTCAATTTCCTGCAAATCATGAATGGGACCATTGCCATAGGATACAACATGGAATTGAAAAAGAAGATGGACGAGACCGACGAGGAAGTGCTCACGTTTGCCGTAACGCATATTAGAGACAAATTCAAATCCAAGTCCTTTGAAGTACTGGTTCCTTTTGAGATTGATTGGCCTTGGGACAAAATCAAACTCACTGTTCCTTTGCGCGGAGACAAGAAGAAACTTTTGGAATTGTCAGAGCGCAACGCCAAACAAAGCTTGCTGCAATCGCACAAGCAAATAGAACTCACCGATCCAGCGCGACATACAGAAAGGATTTTGTCTACTTTACAAAAAGACCTTCACCTCAAAGATTTGCCTCGCCACATTGAGTGTTTTGACAATTCAAACATACAAGGGACCAATCCTGTTAGTGCATGTGTGGTTTTCAAAGAAGCCAAGGCAAGCAAAAAAGATTACCGCATTTTCAATGTAAAAACAGTGCAAGGGCCCGACGATTTTGCTACCATGCGTGAAGCCATTTTCAGGAGATACCATCGCGTAATGGAAGAAAATGAACCGATGCCGCAATTGATTATTATTGATGGCGGCAAGGGGCAATTGAGTGCTGCAATGGAGAGTCTCAACACCCTTGATCTGGTGGGAAAAGTGGCCGTTATTGGAATCGCCAAAAAATTAGAAGAGATCTATTTTCCAGGTGATTCAGACCCGCTCTATTTGGACAAACGCTCAGAATCATTAAAACTCATTCAACAATTGCGCGATGAGGCGCATCGTTTTGGTCTATCCAAACACCGCAATCGAAGAAGCAAAGAAGCCCTACAAACTGAATTGACCCAAATTCCAGGACTGGGAATCAAGAGTGCCCAAAAACTTTTGATTCAATTTGGCAGTGTTGACAACATCAAAGCTCAGAGTGTTGAATCCTTAACCAGTTGCGTTTCCGCTCCAGTAGCCAAAAAGATACATGGTTACTTCCATGCTTTTGACCAAGAAATCACGGTTGAGAAATGAGCAAACCATTGTTAAAACAAGGACAACTCCAACGATGATGGCAAAGCTTGGGTTTTATCTTTGCATGAATGGAAAAATTTAGCCCTGAGCAAACCAAGAAATACAATAAGCGCCTCATTTGGATTGGAGCCAGTCCTGTATTGCTGGTTCTTCTCATCCTGCTCATCACCCTGCTGAGCGGACTTCCCAACGTAGAAACCTTAGCCAATCCCAAGGTCAGCTTGGCTTCCTCCATCTATTCCGCTGATGGAAAAATGATTGGATCCTATTTCAAGGAAAACCGCGCTGACGTGAAGTTCAATGAAATACCGAAACATGTTGTGGATGCCCTAGTGGCAACAGAAGATGAAAGATTCTACCAGCACAGCGGCGTAGATTTCTTGGGATTATTCAGAGCCATGTTCAGCTTGGGACAAGATGGTGGAGGGTCCACCATCACGCAACAATTGGCCAAACAACAGTTCACCAAAAATTTCGAAAAAGTAGGCAAAGTAAAACGTGCATGGCAAAAAATCAGAGAGTGGATTATCGCTTGCAAGCTCGAACGCCTTTACACCAAAGAAGAAATCATTACCCTTTACTTGAACCAATATGATTTCTTAAACCAAGCTGTGGGTATCAAATCAGCAGCCTTGGTGTATTTTAACACAACGCCAGATAAATTGACCGTAGAACAAGGAGCAATGCTTATTGGTATGCTCAAAAACTCTTCTCTGTTCAATCCTGTTAAGCGTGAGGAAAAAGTAACCAAACGTCGGGAAGTGGTTTTAAAACAGATGGTGAAAAACAAATACCTTACTGATCTGCAATATGACAGCTTGCGTGTTTTACCACTGGGATTGGATTTTCAAAAAATCAGCCATACGGAAGGAATGGCTCCTTATTTCAGAGAGGTATTGCGATTAAAAATTCAGGAGATTTTTGACGAAAAAGATGCGGATGGAAATTTGAAATATATCAAAGCGGATGGTACTCCCTATAATATTTACAAGGACGGACTAAAAATCTACACCACACTGGATGCCAAGATGCAAGAATATGGTGAATGGGCTGTAGAAGAGCATTTGAGCACAGAGTTACAAAAAGCATTTACCCAAGATTTAAAGTCAAGAAGAAAAGAAAACTATCCTTTCTACAATGGTATTGCGGAGAGTGATCGCAAGAATATTATGGATCAAGCTTACAAGCAAAGTGAGCGCTATAAATTCTTGGCAGGCCACATGTGCCCAGAATGCAAAAGACCCAAGAGCTATATTGTAAATGAAGGCAAAGAGTACGTATGTGATGCAGAAGCTGGAGGATGCGGTGAACATTGGGCATCGCACGATGAAGCGGAGATTCAAAAAATCTTCCAAACCAAAACCAAAATGAAGGTTTATACACACAAAGGACCCAAGGATACGCTCATGAGCCCGATGGATAGCATTTTATACCACAAGACAGTACTTCACGCCAGCCTCATGTCCATGGATCCAAAAACTGGGCATATCAAAGCCTGGGTTGGTGGCATAGATTACAACTATTTCAAATACGACAATGTTTATCAATCCCGTCGTCAAGTGGGATCTACATTTAAGCCCATCGTTTACGCCACAGCGCTGCGCATGGGTAAAAAACCATGTGACCCCATCGTTGTAGCTTCACCTTGTTTTAATTTACCTACCGGTGAGCGCTGGTGTCCGCGCGGAGGAAGCGCCGGACGTTATGTGATGAACAAAGCGCTCGCAGCATCCGTCAATACCGTAGCCGCGCAATTGATCAGCGATTACGGAGTGGATGCTGTAGTGGCATTGGCACGCAATCTGGGTATCAAAAGTGACATTCCACGCACATACTCCATTGCATTAGGCGTTGCACAGCTCTCTTTGTATGAAATGGTAGGAGCCAACTCGGCCATGGTTAATCACGGCATGTACATTGAACCAACCTATTTGCTTCGCATTGAAGACCGCAATGGCAATATGATTTACGAGGCCGATCCCCAAATCAGCCAAGCCCTTGATCCGAGCGTTTCCTATGCATTGGTAGATATGATGAAAGGCGTTTGTAACTTTGGAACAGCCGCTCGAATCAGAAGTGGCCGACCATACGGAAATCTTCGTTACCCATTGGCCGGAAAAACAGGAACTACACAGAGTAATACGGATGGCTGGTTCATAGGTATGACGCCAGATTTGGTTACCGGGGTATGGGTAGGTGCACAAGATCCCACCATCCGATTCAGCAGCACCAACCTTGGTCAGGGCGCCAATACAGGTCTTCCCATCTTTGGCTACTTCATGAACAAAGTCTACGCCGATCCCAATATCAAAATCTCCAAAGGCGACTTCCCCAAACCGGATAATTACGACACTTTGCGATTTGATTGCAATGTGCACGAACCAGACGCTATTTTTGCGGAGGATGTATTCTCCGATGATGGCGATGAAGATTTGTACAACAATGGAGAGTTGTTCATGGGCGGAGCAGATTCAATACTAAAAAAATAAAAATGGGTTTTAACAAAGTTGTAAAAGATGCCAACGAAGCCTGCCAAGGCATTCAAAGTGGTATGACCCTTATGCTTGGAGGTTTTGGCCTTTGTGGCATTCCAGAAAATTGCATTACCGAGTTGGTCAATTTGGGCGTCAATAATTTGACATGCATCTCCAACAATGCGGGTGTAGATGATTTTGGACTTGGTCTTTTATTACAAGGAAAACAAGTCAAAAAAATGATCAGCTCTTACGTAGGTGAAAACGAGGAATTTGAAAGACAAATGCTCAGTGGAGAATTGGACGTAGAACTGATTCCCCAAGGCACATTGGCAGAACGATGCATGGCAGCAGGCTATGGAATGCCCGCCATCTACACCCCTGCTGGCGTAGGAACGGAAGTGGCCGAAGGTAAAGAAACAAGGGTCTTCAACGGAAAAACTTATCTTTTGGAATATGCCTTTGATGCAGACTTTGCCATCGTCAAAGCATGGAAAGGAGATACCATGGGCAATTTGATATTCAGAAGTACCGCAAGGAATTTTAATCCCATGATGGCCATGGCTGGGAAAATCACCATTGCTGAAGTAGAGGAATTGGTTCCTGCTGGCGAATTGGACCCTGACCACATACATACCCCTGGCATCTATGTGCATCGAATCTTCCAGGGAAAGCGATACGAAAAAAGAATTGAACAAAGAACCACCCAAAAGCGCGCGTAAACATGTTGGATAAAAATGGAATTGCAAAAAGAATTGCATTAGAGGTCAAGGACGGCATGTACGTCAACTTGGGCATTGGAATCCCCACATTGGTGGCCAATTATGTTCCCAATAACATTGAGGTAGTTCTGCAATCGGAAAATGGACTACTCGGAACCGGACCATTTCCCTTTGAAGGAGAAGAAGATGCCGATCTTATCAATGCTGGAAAACAAACAGTAACGACGCTGCCTGGATCATCCTTCTTTGACAGTGCCATGAGCTTTGGTATGATCAGGGCACAAAAAGTGGATTTGACCATTTTAGGCGCCATGGAAGTGAGTGAATTGGGAGACATTGCCAATTGGAAAGTCCCTGGAAAAATGGTAAAAGGAATGGGCGGTGCCATGGATTTGGTAGCCTCTGCCAAAAACATCATTGTAGCCATGCAACATTGCGACAAAGCAGGTCATTCCAAGCTTTTGCCACAATGCACCCTTCCACTCACGGGAATTCATTGCATCAAAAAAGTAGTCACCGATTTGGGTGTTTTTGACATCAAAGATGGCGCCTTTCATTTGCTAGAGAGAGCCCACGATGTCAGCATCGAAGAAATACAAGCCAAAACGGCTGGAAAGCTGGTCATTCCTGATGTTGTTGGTGTAATACATTAAGGGCTCTAGCCCTTTCTTTGCTGCTGCTTTTTGCTTATCATTGCAGTATGCGAAAAATGATTTTGTTTGTTGTCCTAATCCAGTCCGCTTGGATTTATGCGCAACCCACTTTCCCTGTCAATGGCGCTCGAGAGAAGGAGGTGGTTCACACCGCCATCACTCATGCCACACTGCACATCAATGACATTGAAGTAATAAATGATGCTACACTTTTATTCTACAAAGGTCGTATCATCGGCGCAGGCAGCAACCTAACATTGCCTGCTGGTACGGTAATATTGGATTACAGCAACAAGCATATTTACCCTTCTTTTGTTGACTTGTATAGCAACTACGGACAACCCGCCGTTGAACAAGCGCAATGGTCACCATTTCCCAATCCTGATCGCAACAGGAAAGGAGCCTTTGGTTGGAATGATGCCATTCACGCAGATTATGCAGCCAGCTACCATTTCAACTACGATGAAGCCGCTGCCAATGATTTAATCAAAGCTGGCGTTGGTGCTGTCGTCACGCACCGAAGGGATGGAATTGTTAGAGGAAGCGGCGCATTGGTTGCTTTAGATGACAATGAGAATATGGCCCTACTCCAATCCAATGTATCCGCTCATTACTCTTTTGAAAAAGGAAGCAGCAAGCAGGAGTATCCATCCAGCTTAATGGGTTCAATTGCACTCCTGCGCCAAACCTACTTTGATGCAGAGTGGTATAAAAATCAAGGGATTCAACAAGAACGAAACCTGAGCTTAGAGTCATTTTTACAATTACAACAATTCCCTTCTTTCTTTGAAACCGATGACAAATGGAACGCCATGCGTGCCGACAACATCGGAGATGAGATGAAAGTGCAATACATCTTCAAGGGTTCCGGAAATGAATACCAAAGAATCCAAGAAATTGCTGCAACCAAAGGATCGTTTATTCTTCCTGTAAATTTTCCGGGGCCTTATGATTTGATTGATCCACTTCTGGCCAGACAAGTGCCTTTGGAAGAATTGAAACATTGGGACTGGGCACCGGCTAACGCATCAACGCTCAAACAAGCGACTGTTCCTTTTGCTTTTACCACAGATGGGTTGGAAGACAAGGCTTCTTTCTTACCCAACATTAGAAAAGCAGCCAGATATGGACTTGACGAATCTGATGTGATTCGCGCTTTGTGCAAAAATCCTGCACAATGGATCAACGCCTATGACCAATTGGGTAGCCTTGAAAAAGGCAAGTGGGCCAATTTCATCATCACCAGTGAACCCCTGCTTTCCAAAAAATGCAAGATTGAAGAAAACTGGGTAATGGGTAAAAAACATGAGGTCAATATCACCAAAGCCAATCCATGGTTGGGAACTTATTCATTACAAACCGAAAAGAACCAAGAAATAAAAGTTGTTGTAGAAGACAAACCACAAGGCGTGCTAGCCGTGTGGATTCAAGGCCAGGATACATTGTCTCTAAACAGCAATGTCAAAACGGATGACTCACGCATCACCATTTCATTGACTCCAAGAATTGACAGTTCAAACGTTTCACAACAATATTTGAGTTTACAAAAACTCAACAACAGTGTGACGGGATGGTTGTTGATTGCTCAAAATGGTGACAGCAAGAACATTACGGTAAACGGAAAATTTGAATCAAAAATCCTGGAGAGCGATACCACCACCGAAGTCATTGAGGAGTGGATCAACCCCATCACGGAAATGACCTACCCTTTTGGAGCATACGGCAGAACCGAATTGCCCAAGCAAGAAACGGTATGGATTAAAAATGGCACCATGTGGACCAATGAAAAAGAAGGAATTGTTCAAGGTGATCTTTTAATACAAAATGGCAAAATTCTGCAGGTTGGAAAAGTAACTCCACCGTCCGGAATGAAATTCACCACGATAGATGCAACTGGAAAACACATTACCTGCGGTATCATTGATGAGCATAGCCACATAGCTTTGATGTCCGTCAATGAGCACGCACAAACGTCCAGCGCAGAAGTAGAAGAATCCCGCGTAGTTTGGGCGGAAGACATTGACATTTATCGGCAATTGGCTGGTGGTGTAACAGCCTCACAACTGCTCCATGGCAGTGCCAACGCCATCGGCGGACAAAGCGCTTTGATTAAGACCAGATGGGGTGTCAATCACGAACAGATGCTCATCGAAAACGCTCCAGGCTTTATCAAGTTTGCATTAGGGGAAAACGTCAAACACAGCAACGCTGGAGACTTTAATAGCATTCGTTTTCCACAAACCAGAATGGGCGTGGAACAGGTGTACTATGATCATTTCCACCAAGCCAGAGAATATGGCAACGAATGGAAAAATTACAACTTGTCTTTAAAGTCAAAAACAAAATTACCCAAGCCAAGGGTTGATTTGGAGAAACAAGCTTTGTTAGAAATATTAGAAGGAAAGCGGTTCATCACTTGTCACAGTTACGTTCAAAGTGAAATCAACATGCTCATGCACATGGCCGACAGCATGGGCATCAAGATCAACACCTTCACCCATATTTTAGAGGGATATAAAGTAGCAGACAAAATGAAAGCCCATGGTGCTGCAGCCTCATCTTTTAGCGACTGGTGGGCTTACAAAATGGAAGTAAGAGACGCGATACCCTACAACGGTGCGTTGATGCACAGAGAAGGCATTGTAGTGGCCTTCAATTCAGATGATGCAGAAATGGCAAGAAGATTAAACCAAGAAGCGGCTAAAGCGGTAAAGTATGGTAATCTTACCGTGGAAGAAGCTTGGAAATTTGTGACCCTCAACCCCGCCAAAATGCTTCATCTGGACGACAGAATGGGCTCATTAAAAGTTGGCAAAGATGCAGATGTTGTCATTTGGAACAACAGCCCTTTGAGTGTTTATGCCATGGCTGAAAAAACATTTGTGGATGGACGTTGCTATTTTGACCGTGAAGAGGATGGCTTCTTGCACCAAGAAGAATGGAATGACCGCAAAGCCTTGATGGATGCCATGCAAAAAGCCATCATCAATGGAGAAACGCCACAAAAGCCAAAAGGAAGAAAACGCCGTCATTTCCATTGTGACAGCACCGGAGATTTGTATCACTTTGAAGAACACGACCATGAGAACCACCACTAAAATTTTAAGCTTTTGCCTTTCGCTCATCACGAGCATCGCGCATGCGCAGTATGCACCTGCTCCTGCGCAGCACAAATCCGTGCTCATCATGAATGTGGTGGCCCACTTGGGCAATGGGCAAGTGTTGGAAAACGCTGCGATTGGATTTAAACAAGGAAAGATTGAATTGGTGGCGGATGCAAGAACCATTCGCTTGGCGCCCGACGCCTACGATGAAGTTATCCAAGCCAGCGGACAACACTTGTATCCAGGTTTTATTGCACCGGCCATTAACCTTGGATTGATAGAAATGGAAGCCGTTCGTGCCACCAGTGACTTCTATGAAGTAGGTGATTACAATCCCCACATTCGATCACTCATAGCCTTTAATACTGATTCGGAGATACTGCCTACTGTGCGGAGCAACGGTGTTTTGATTACGCAAGTAACACCAAAAGGAGGGACCATCTCAGGCACATCATCTGTGGTGCACCTCGATGCTTGGAATTGGGAAGATGCCGTCATTAGGGCCAACGATGGAATACACGTCCATTGGCCTTATCCCTACCAACGTTCTTCTGGTGGCTTAGAGAGCAATAAAAATTATTCAGAAGAGGTGAACCAATTGGGACAGTTCTTTGAAACTTCCAGAGCCTATTGCAGCATGCCCCAGCACAATGAGATAGACCCAAGAATGGAGGCCATGTGTCCGGTCATTGCAGGGAATTCCACTTGGTATGTACATGCTGATGACGAGCGTCAAATAACAGAATCGGTCAGTTTCAAGCACAAACACAAGATACCTGAAATGGTCATCGTTGGTGGATATGATGCCGCTTGGGTGGCGCCATTGCTCAAAGAAAACAACATCCCTGTGATGATTCCCCGCGTTCACAGTTTGCCTCGCTTTTCAGGAGATGAAATTGACGCACCATATACTTTGGCCAAGCGCCTGAATGAGGCAGGTGTTCTTTTCTGTTTCCAAAACGCCGGAGATATGGAGGCTATGAATGCGCGCAATCTTCCCTTCTTGGCAGGAACAGCCGTTGGATATGGTCTTCCATATGAAGATGCCGTCAAAGCACTCACTTTCAACGCCGCTAAAATTCTTAAGATTGACGCGCAATATGGAAGCGTTGAGTTGGGGAAAAGTGCCACCTTCTTCATTTCTGAAGGGGATGCATTGGACATGAAAACCAACCACATCGTGCGCGCATTTATCGATGGTCGCGACATCACCATCCGCAACAAACAAGTGGACTTGTACGAGAAATACCAAAGGAAATACGGTCAAATCAAATAACATCCCTCTCTTGCGTTAACGATACAGTGTTGATTATTCTCTCAAACGACTGAATAAGCAAGAGACTTGTGGATTTTCTTTGGTACTGCTAATCATTACGCATGAATGTCATTGTACCCATGGCGGGCATGGGCAAGCGCCTTCGCCCGCATACTTTAACCACTCCAAAACCACTGATTCACGTGGCTGGTAAGCCCATTGTACAACGATTGGTGGAGGAAATTTGCCAAGTAAGTGATCAAAAAGTGGAGCACATCGCCTTCGTCACCGGACGATTTGGAGAAGCCGCTGAGCAACATTTACTGGACGTAGCAAACACTTTGGGCGCCAAGGGTAGTATCCACTATCAAGACCAAGCTTTGGGAACAGCACACGCCGTTCTTTGTGCCGCTGAACACCTAGAAGGACCCGTTACCGTGGCCTTTGCCGATACCCTATTCAAAGCCAATTTCGAATTGGACCAAAATGCTGATGGGGTATTGTGGGTTCAAAAAATTGACGATCCCAGACAGTTTGGAGTAGTTGTCACAGATGACAACGGAAAAATTTTGGAGTTCGTTGAAAAACCACAACAATTTGTCAGCGATCTGGCCATGATCGGAATATACTTTTTCAAAGATGGAAAATGGTTGAGAAGAGAATTGCAGTATTTAATTGACAATAACATCACAAATGGAGGAGAATATCAATTGCCCGATGCGTTGCGCAACATGATGAAGCAAGGCGCTCTATTCACTCCTGGAACGGTGAACGACTGGATGGATTGTGGAAACAAGTCAGCGGTAGTTGAAACCAACCAGAAAATATTGGGTTATGAGCCGCAATATGCACAAGCCCAGAACATCGGAGAAAACAGCCAAGTCATTCCACCCTGCTTTATTGCTGATGATGTTGTGCTAAAGAATGCAATTGTTGGTCCTTATGTCTCATTGGAAAAAGGTGTGAAAATCATCAACACCAAAATTGAAAATGCCATTGTCAATGCACAAACCGTCATTGCAGAATCCAATATAGAAAATGCCATGATTGGTTCACATTGTCACATCAGGCATTATTCAGGCGATTTAAATTTGGGTGATTATTCCACCGTAGGCAGCATTGAATAAATACACCCTACATATCGTTCTGTCGTCAATACTGGTGTTCAGCAGTTGTGCTAAAAAACAAACCAGTATTTTTCTTTCAAAGGAAAAGGCAAAGGAAGCCAATGACCAATTTTTCAAGGGCATCGAAATGAAAAACAATGCCAAATGGGAATTGTCCGTCAAAGCCTTTGAAGACTACCTGGTTCTTTTGCCCAATGAAGCCGCTGCACACTATGAAATTGCAAGGATTCAAAGGGAACAATTGTTGATTCCTGAAATGGCCCTAACACACGCCAGGCGTGCTGCTGAGTTGGACAAAAACAACAAATGGTATGGCCTTGAATACGCCCGATGTTTGGGCGCCAATAATCAGTGGTCGCAAAGCACCAAACAGTACCAAGCACTCATCAAACATGACCCCAATTGGACACTACCTATTCTTGAACTCTCTGAAACTTGCGCCAGAAATGGAGAAATCAGACAGTCCATTGAAGCCCTTGATCAATTGGAAAAAGTCAACGGTATAGATCCCTATATCTCGCATCTAAAACAAGAACTGTATATACAATTAAAAGATTTGGACGCCGCAGGACTAGAGTTAGAAAAATTAGCATTGGCATTTCCTGAACAAACAGAATTTACGCTACAAGCTGCTGAATTTTATTTGGGAATCAATGCCAATGATCGGGCTTTAAACCTCATCAATAAAAATCCGAACACTCCGGAAAGTCAGAAAGCGTTTCTTCAATACAAAATCTTATCAAAAGACCCCAAGGCACATCCTCAGGACATTCTATTGGCATTGGATAAAGCGTTAGACATGCAAGGAATAGAGATAGATCAACGCATCAATGCGCTGGCACCCTTTGTTTACAGTGAAAATATTCAAGAAGAGTGGAAATCCATTGTTGAGCGCTGTATTGAAAAAACAACTGTCGCATATCCTAGTGAGGCCAAAGCATTTTCATTGGCGGGTGATTTCTATGCTTTAAACGATAAAAAAACCAAAGCCATTAAGGCATATCTCATTACCGTAAAGCTAGACCCTTCCAAAAAAGTGGTTTGGACAGCTTTGTTGGGCATGTTTGAAGAAGACCCTAGCTCTTCTCCAATGCAGTACTATGATCTTTCGCAAGAGGCCTGTAACCTTTTCCCCTTTGCTGCAGAATTCAGAAACCAAGCTGCACAGGCGCTTTTCAGAATGGGCGAATTTCAAGGTTGTATAGAAGAGTGTAATGCAGGTCTGGCCATAATCCTAGACGACCCTGCAATAGAATCAGGTTTTTACCTGATGAAACTATTCAGTTTTGCGGCAATTGGGGATCAAAAAAACGCGCTCCTTCAAGGACAAGTTATGATGAAAAAAATAAAAATCATGACCACTGTTTCTGTCCTACAAATGGGATGGATCAACGCGTTTTTCTCTATAAACATTCCCGGACTTGAAGACCAAGTGATTGTCTTGATCAACAACCAAATTCCCGGATACGAAATAACGCTACACGCTATGCGAATGAGCAAAGGAGAAAACATTTCAGAATCAGAATTCGAAAAAAATAGCTTCTTTGATGTCTTAAACGCAGCGCAGTATTTTACCCAGAAAAAAGACAATACCACTGCGTGCAAATTCTTAACGGAAGCCAAGAAGAAAATGCCATACAACACTTGGCTGAATCAAATCAATCCAGAATGTCCTTAAAGTTCTTTGCCCTCACCTTGTGTTCAATATCCATCCTCATGGGTTGTCAATTATCCAAAGGACTAAGCGCTGGTGAAGAAAACATTCGCCCCAAACCCGCTATGACCGTCCTTAAGCAAAACGAAAAAAGTTGGACGGAATACAAGCAACTTGGAATGAAAATCGAAGGATTTACAAAAAACGCAGAAGACAACATTGAATTCAAAGCCAATGTCCGAATTAAAAAAGACAGCGCTATTTGGATGAGTTTTTCACCAGCTTTAGGAATAGAAGTGGCACGGGTTCTAATCCTTGAGGACAGCTTAAAAGTACTATCTAAAATTCCAGATAATAAATTTGCCTACATCAGTGATATTGATTCATTGGAAGAATTCCTGCATTTCGAATTTGACTTAGAAGATTTAGAAAGCATCATGAGTGGCAGACCTGCGGGGATAGATCGTATTGGAGGAAAGTTCAAATCTGATGTTGACGATAATCAATACCTCATTTCAACCAGATACAAAAGACGCATAAAAAAATCAATGGCCATTCTGAACCAAAATCCAGATACATTGGAAACGGATGACGACCGAATCAGAAACAGAGAAAAAAGAAGGCAACACAAACTTGAGGAAGACGGCCTTATCCTTTCAAAATATTGGTTTGAGAGCGAGCACTTTCATCTCAACAGATGTGTATTTCAAGACCTCATGAACAATAGAGTAATTGAAATAAAATACAACTCCTGGAGCTTTGATGAAAACGAAGAAAAGCAAAACGCCTATCCTGGACAAGTAGAAATCATCGTGACAGACAAAGAGAAACAATTTATATTCGGCTGGAACGTTAACAAATGGGTCACAGATCGAACTTTTGAATATCCCTTTGAGGTTCCAGAAGGTTACGAAGTGAAAAAGAAATTATGAGAAAACTGCTGCACTTTTTTATCATTGTTTCGAGCATAATTACTGGTGTTCTGGTTAGTCAATGGATGCTAGCGCAAAATAAAAAAGAATTGCTCAAAACCCAGCGGGATGAGATAACGGCCAAAATCAAGGAAACCAAGGCCATGATCGCTGATTCTGAAAAGAAACAAAAACTAACGGCCAATCAAATTGCCGTGCTCAATGAGCAAATTCGGTATAGGGAAAACATGATTGACAACATCGATGGCGAGTTGGGCCAATTGGACGTGACCATTCAGCAGGAACAAAACCAAATTGTTCAATTGGAATTTCAATTGGAATCACTCAAGTCTGAATATGCAAAAATGGTTTACCAAGCTTACAAAAACCGAAGCACCTACAACAGCATCGTTTTTATTCTGAGTGCCGATGACTTCTATCAAGCTTACAAGCGTTACAAAATCATGCAAGCCCTTTCAGAAGGGCGACAAAAGCAGGTAGAGATTATTCAAGAAACAGAACAAACCTTGAAGGATAAAATCAACGAGCTGAAATACAGCAGACACGAAGCCTTGGCACTAAAACAAGAGCAAGAGGTGGTGAAATCAGAAATCAATCAAGACCGCCAAACGCAACAAGAGAAGTTGGGAAAACTCAAAAAGGAAGAAGGTAAACTTCGTGCACAACAAAAAAAGCTCGATGGAGATCGAAAGAAACTAAGCAGTAAAATTCAAGACATCATCAACAGAGAATTGGCGGCCGAGAGAAAAAAGGAAGAAGAGAAGATAAAAAAACTTACCGCAATCAACACAGCCAAAAAACCAGAAACTCCCAAAGGAGAAATGCCAAAGGCACCATTGGCTACCAAAACAGAAACCAAGAGCACCGCGATTACATTGGCACCTGAAGTTATTGCATTAAATAGCAACTTCGAAACCAACAAGGGCAATCTACCCTGGCCAGTGGCACAAGGTACCATCACATCAAGATTTGGCAAACACAATCACCCCAGTCTTGAGGACATTGTACTAAACAACAACGGGGTTGACTTCACCACCAAACAAGGTGAGAACGTATTGTGTGTATTTGGCGGCAAGGTGACCTCTGTATTCAGCATACCAGGTACGGGTTACAATATTATTGTCACACATGGAACTTACAAGACCGTTTATTCCGGATTGGCTCAGGTTAGCGTTAAGGTGGGCGATAAAGTCAATTCCAAACAATCATTGGGCAATGTAGGAATGACCGACGACGAGGCGGTACTCCACTTTGAATTGTGGTCAGTAAACAGTACCAAAGGAACTGCACAAAATCCTGAATCCTGGATCAAACGCCGATAGTCTCCAAACTTCGGTTTCCGCTGAGTCCTCCGGTATGGATCAATAGAATTTCAACTCCCAATGGATTGATTAAGGATTCATTTGCTATGGCATAAGCCATTTTTGCTGAGTAAACACGATCCCATTTAAACCCATTCCTATCTTCCTCTCCCATCCAATCTATCAATTCCGTCTGTATCTTTCCAAAACCACCCCATCGATCATCGCCATAAACTTCCAAGCGCTGCATCACCTCTTCTACTGCCTCAGCATCATGCAATACCCAACGCAATTTTTGACGAACCATTTCACGCATTTCTGATGCGCTCAACTTCAATCCAAAAAATGCATGTACTTTTTGATGTGTTGTACTCAATAACAACCCGGCTGCTGATGTCCCCGTGCCCGCGCATATGCAGAAATCAGAATATTGTTCTTTGTCGTTAGGCGTTAACAACTCCATGCACCCCATAATACCCAGATAATTGGCACCGCCTTCAGGAATAAAATAAGCATGTGGATAATGATCATGCAACCAGACCTTGAAATCTTCTGTTCCGCGCTCGTCATACAAGGCCGTATCAATAGGAACAACTTCCATTCCCTCCTGCTCGCAATCTCTCATCACCAAAGTAGGTTGTTCTTTGTGCCAAAAACCCCGCACCAAACCCACAGAAGACATTCCATTTTTTCGGGCATATTGGGCAGTGGCCAGCAAGTGATTGCTCCATGCACCTCCCATGGTTATAATGGTGTCAAAGCCCTTCTGCACAGCATCTTGTACGTTGTACAATAACTTAAAACGCTTATTCCCTGCCTCCCATTCTGGCAAGTGCCAAGCTTGACGCAGGGTGTAATTCACGTTGGATTGTTGTGCCTCAACAATCCATTCCTCATATCTCCATTGAACTGATTCCATTTTGGGTTGTTATTTAATGCGCTATATCATTACTTTACAAAAATGCAATCCAACCGCAATATACCCAGAGAAGAAGGTGATTATTACTACACCGAGGAGGGATTTATTGTTTTTACGGAACAATACCATCTGAAACGAGGCCACTGTTGCCAAAGCGGTTGTAAGCATTGCCCTTATGGATTTGATAAAAAAACAGGTAAAATCAAGAAGTCCTAATTACCTGATTTCATCCAAAATCTCCAACACCGTTCTAAACGCCGCGCAGTGCTGTCCAAACTTCTCGTTGTGATCCGCCTGCAAGGCTGTGGCAAACTCCTCTCGGTAGCGCGTCAAATCCCCCGCACTCGCACAGACATATTGCACCGCGTAAGTAATACCCCCTTCCTCAAAATCCAATACCCGACAGATCCGATTTTCCAAAAACATTCCAGTGGCCATCACATCCGGTATGTGAACACTCTTCATCCACTCCAACCAGGTCTCATGCACCGCCTCATCCACCGAAACAGTGACGTTGTACAATACTTTATTCATTTGTCAAAAATGAGGCATCTTATTGGTCCTTCAAAGATTATATTTGTACAAATTAAATATGATGACTGGTATTTTACACTTACATTCTTTTCTGCGTTATGTCGCAGTGTTTTTGATCATCTGGACCATCGTTCATGCTTACATGAACATGAAAAAGAAAGAAGCTGCACCTAGCAAGTGGTCCATGCTCAGCATGCTCGTTGTTCACACTCAATTTATTCTGGGCTTGGTACTTTGGTTTCAAAAGTATTCTGCCGTTTCTGGCACCCCCGAAATGAAACTTCCTGAGAACCGCTATTTTATCATGGAGCATTCCATGATGATGTTGATTGCGATTTTACTCATTTCATTGGGACATATCAAAGGAAAAAGAGCTGCAGATAGCGCCACGCGATACAAAACGATTTTCCGCTTCTTTTTGATTGGCTTCATCATCATGATGGCAATGATTCCTTGGCCTTTCTTGTCCTTTGCTCCTGTCCGTGGTTGGTTCTAATATGAGGTCACTGATTTTTACAGGGTTTTCATTCGTTGTCTTTTCTTGCAACAATGGTAACGTGCCTCAACAGGAAACTGCCGTAAACGCCAAAGACATTTATACTACTCGTTGTGCTGGATGTCACGGATTGGATGGTCAGCTGCAATTGTCAGGCGCCAAAGCATTACCCGCTTCAACCTTAAAAAAAGAAGAGGTGGTGAAACAAATACAAATGGGAAAAGGCAACATGCCCCCATTCGATAGTCGACTATCTCCGCAAGAAATTAAGGCGGTGGCGGATTACGTTATTCAAATGCGCCCCCATTAATCCATGGCCAAACTAGTCGAAACGGCCAAGCCACAGGAGACCTGTGTATTGGTGGGCATTATCACACAAACGCAAACCAAACGCCTACTTACTGAGTACTTGGATGAATTGGCCTTCTTGGCTGAGACAGCCAATGCATTAACATTGGAACGGTTTACACAATCATTGCCTCATCCGGATTCCAGAACCTTTGTCGGAACTGGTAAAATTGAGGAAATCAAAAACTATGTTCATGAACACGATGTGGACATGGTCATCTTTGATGATGAATTGGCCCCTTCTCAATTGCGCAACCTGGAGCAAGTTTTCAATATTGAAGACAAAAAGGTTAAGGTATTGGACCGCAACAATCTCATCTTGGACATCTTTGCACGCAGAGCGCGCACTGCCCATGCCAAAGTTCAAGTAGAATTGGCGCAATACCAATACTTGCTGCCGCGATTAACGCGCATGTGGTCCCACCTAGAAAGACAAAAAGGTGGGATTGGTATGCGCGGTCCTGGTGAGCAAGAAATTGAAACCGATCGCCGTATTGTCCGTGATCGCATTTCATTTTTGAAAAAAGAATTGGCCGTCATCGATCGCCAAAAGAAAACACAACGCAGCAACAGAGGAGATCTTCCCCGTTTGGCATTGGTGGGATACACCAACGTCGGGAAATCAACGCTCATGAATTCTTTGAGCAAAAGCGACGTTTTTGCTGAAAACAAATTGTTTGCTACACTGGATACTACCGTTCGGAAAATTGTATTAGAAAACAAACCCTTTCTTCTTTCCGACACCGTTGGGTTTATCAGAAAACTTCCCCATGATTTGATTGAATCTTTCAAATCTACATTGGACGAGGTAAGAGAAGCGGACATTCTCATTCACGTGGTTGACGTTTCTCATCCCCAATTTGAGGATCATATCAAAGTGGTCAACGACACCTTGAAAGACATCGACTGCGGAAATAAAAAGTCGCTCTTGCTTTTCAATAAAATAGACGCCTTTCACCCTGAACATGACGAAGCAAGTCTTGAGGAACCCTTGTCCAAAGAAGAGACTTTGTTGTATTTAAAGAAAACTTGGATGGCCAAAATGCAATCCGATGTCTTATTTATTTCTGCACAAAATAAAATTAACTTGGACGAGCTCAGGGCTTGGATCGTTGATCATATCTGATCAAACGGCTTCATCACCTTTCTTCATTTTAATATCGTTCACAAAAGTTTTGATCTTTTGTTCGTCTTCCAACTTACACACCAATAGCGTATTGCCAGAATCTACTACAATGTATCCATTCAAGCCATGCAACACGACCTGTTTGTTATCGGGCATATGCACCACATTATTGCTGCAATTGTACAGGCTGACATTTTTTCCTACCACACCATTTCGGTAGTCATCATGCTTCAAGTGTCCGTGCAGTGAACCCCAAGTGCCCAAATCACTCCAACCAAAATCACTCAATACCACATTGACATTCTTGGCCTTTTCCATGATGCCATAATCGATGCTAATGTTCTCGCAAGCCGCGTACATGCCGTTGATGAAAGCTTGCTCTTTGTCTGAACCATAAAAGGCCTGACCTTCAGAAAACGCCTTATTCATATCGGGTAAAAAATGTTCAAATGCGGCCACAATCGAACCCACTTTCCAAATGAAAATTCCGCTGTTCCATGAAAAATCACCACTGGCCAAAAAGTCCTTGGCCAATTCCAAATCGGGTTTTTCAGTAAAGGTTTTCACACGCTTAACACGATCATTAATGGCCGCTGCATCGTCCGCCCATTGGATATAACCGTAACCAGTGTCGGGTCGCGTTGGCTTAATCCCTAAGGTAACCAACTGACCTTTCTCTGATTGATCAAAAGCAATCTGAATGGTCTCTTCGAACTGTGTTGTATTTAAAATCAAATGATCTGAAGGGGCTACCACCATGCGCGCATCGGGATTGGCTGCCTGAATGCGGTGAGCGGCATAAGCGACACAAGGTGCAGTGTTGCGCATGAAAGGCTCACACAAAATTTGATTAGCGGCCAATTCCGGCAATTGAGATTGAACCAAATCACGGTAACGCTCATTGGTAACAATCAGAATATTCTCTGTTGGACAAAGGGTTCTGAAACGATCAAAAGTCTGCTGGATGAGGGTTCGGCCAACTCCCAAAATATCGTGAAATTGCTTTGGAAAAGCTGTGCGGCTCATGGGCCAGAACCGAGAGCCGATTCCACCTGCCATGATCACACAATAGTTGTTCTTGTTCATTATTTATTAAAGGTACAAAAGTAATACATCCGCGTGTTGTGGATGATCACAGAATCGTCAGGATTCTGAGGTCTCCCTCCCGTCTGATTTGCCAGGTAATGGGTGATTCATAAAAAGGCTGCCCCAGCGCAGGCCACTCCACAAAATGATAGTCTGCCGTATCCAACAAATCCTGAAATCCAATCTCCATCAATTCTTCCACGTGCTGTATTCGGTACAAATCATAATGATGAACCGTCTGCCCACTAGGAGTTCGGTAAACATTGCAAATGCTGTAAGTGGGACTACTCACCTCATGAATCCCCCATTGTTTTAGAATTTGAGATATCAAAGTGGTTTTTCCTGTTCCCATCTCCGCATCCAACAGCACAATAGCCTTAGACGGCAGTTGCGCAACCAGCGATTGAGCCACTGACACTATTTGATCAAGGGAATATTCAAACTGGCTCATTTGGCTTGTAATACAACAAATGGAATCAACACCTCTTCCAAGCTAATGCCGCCATGTTGGAAGGTATTGCGGAAGTGGGTAACAAAATGGTTGTAGTTATTGGGATAAACAAAATATCCTTTGGACTTGGCAAAGACATAGGAACTGCTCAACTGTGGTCTTGGCAAATGGGCTGCAGCAGGATCCTTTACTTCAAAAACATCCTTTGCATTATAGTTCAAATTTTTTCCAACCTTGTAGCGTAAATTGTTGTTGGTTGCCTTATCTCCCACAATCTTGATGGGGTCTTCCACCCTCACCGTCCCGTGGTCTGTGGTGATGATGACGCGTGCCTTTTGTTCCGCTATTTTCTCCAACATCTCACGCAAAGGACTGTGTTCAAACCATGATTTGGTCAAGGACAAATAAGCAGGCGTATCTTCTGCCAACTCTTTGATCACCTCCATCTCACTGCGCGCGTGGCTCAGCATGTCTACAAAATTGTACACAATGACATTCAAATCATTTTGCTTCAAATTGGAGATTTGATCCACCAATTTTTTACCAAACTGATTCTGTACTACTTTGTGGTAACTGGTTTTGACATTCATTCCCAAACGCTTCAATTGCGCCTGAAGGAAGTCATGCTCATGTTCATTTTTTGAACCCTCTTCATCCTCATCTTTCCACCATTGGGGATGCAACTTTTGCATCTCGGAAGGCAGCAAGCCGGAGAACATCGCATTGCGGGCATACATGGTGGCTGTGGGCAGAATTGAGTAATAAATATCCTCTTCCTCAGTGCGGTAAAGGTCTTTCAAGAAAGGAGCGATGATCTTCCATTGGTCATAACGCAAATTGTCAATGACCACCCAGTATAAAGGTTGTCCGGGCTGAACCAATGATTTGATTTTCTTATTGAACAACGTGTGCGACATCACCGGGGCTTCCACTTTGGCATTGATCCAATCCAAATAACGCTGCTCGTAAAACTTGACAAACTGTTGATTGGCCTCGATCTTTTGCGTCTGCAAAATTTCTTTCATAGATTCCTCATTGGTCTGCGCCAACTCTGTTGTCCAATAAACCAATTTTTTCATGAAGTCCTTCCATTCGTCCGCATTCATGGACTGACCTAGCTGCATGGAAATCTCTCTGAATTCTTGGCGGTAATCTTGGGTTGTTTTTTCTTGAATCAGACGCTTATCGTCCAGATTTTTCTTGATGCTCAATAGAATTTGGTTGGGATTGACGGGCTTGATGAGGTAGTCGGCAATTTTGGAACCGATGGCGTCTTCCATGATGTGCTCTTCCTCACTTTTGGTGATCATCACCACAGGAATGTCGGCATTCAATGCCTTGATCTCCTGAAGGGCTTGCAACCCAGAGATACCGGGCATGTTCTCATCCAAAAAAACCAAGTCGAACGAACGTTCTTTGACCAAGGATACGGCCTCTCTTCCGTTGTTCACTGTAGTCACATCATATCCCTTTTGCTCTAAAAACAGCACATGCGGTTTGAGCAATTCAATCTCATCATCCGCCCACAATATCTTTGGTTTCATTGGATTCATCAACGCAAAGGTAGGGGGTTTATTGCGCCACGAACCACTTGCGCACCTCGCGTGTCATGGGGGCCAAGCTCAGGTGATCACTGACTTCTGCTGCGTTGCGCACACTTCCATCTTTCATTTTGATCAATATGATGTCTCCACTTTGACTGTAAGCCCTATTGGCCGCCTCACCAGTCATCACAAAATAGGATGCCTCATATTGCGAAATGTTCTTGGCCTCTGCAACCGTTGCGATGCGCTGTTGCAAATCTTCAGGTGTGATGGGTTGGGTGTGAATTTGTATTTTAAACAACTTTCGTTGCACCAATTTTTGTGAGAGTTCGCGCAAGACAACATCCTCATGGTGTTGCCAAACTTTTAGTGCACTGAGGACATCTTGGTCGTCCAATTCCAAAAAAGTGGACAAGGCCAATGGGTGTTCGAAGAAAGTTTGTTTGGTGAAATTCTGTTGCAAAAAGAAGGACAATGCAGGAGTGCTCCAAACGGTCTGCCCTTGTTCTACCAACTCCTTGGCACGTTTGAGCACATTGACCA
>CAMCTV010000003.1 GCA_945878635.1 Chryseobacterium gleum
TATGGAAACAGGATTTGATTAATGTTATTCATGCTATAATTCGTGATGCAAAGTTAAGAAGGCTGTACCTTTGTTGCATGCGTAATTCTAAAGACTCTATTCTCCATAGCATTGAAGAGGCAATAGCTGATATCAAGCAAGGAAAAGTAGTTATTGTTGTCGACAATGAGGACCGTGAAAATGAAGGCGATTTCATTACGGCCTCGCGAAATGTCACACCTGAAATCATCAACTTCATGTCCAAAGAAGGTAGGGGATTAATTTGTGCCGCCATCACACCAGAGCGCGCGCAGCAACTGGATTTGCCTTTGATGGTCACCCACAACACAGACCCCAATAAAACTGCGTTCACAGTTAGTGTTGACCTTTTGGGCAACGGATGCACTACAGGAATTAGCGCACATGATAGAGCCAAAACTGTGCAATCATTAATAGATAATGCCACCACTCCAAGAGATTTGGCCCGCCCTGGTCACATTTTCCCGTTGATTGCCAAACCTGAAGGTGTCCTAAGACGACCCGGACATACAGAAGCTACCATTGATTTAGCTCGTTTGGCTGGATTTGAACCCTCTGGTGTTTTGGTAGAAATCATGAATGAGGACGGTACCATGGCACGTTTACCCCAGTTACTCGAGATTGCAGAAAAACACCAATTGAAAATCATTTCGATTGAGGATTTGATCGCATACAGAATGCAATCTGAGAAGCTTATCATAGAAACTGAAAGAACGCCTTTCCCTACCCCATTTGGAAATTTTGTTTGTTGTACTTTCAAACAAAACATTACTGGTGAAAAGCACTTTGCTTTTGTGCTCGGTGATTGGAATGATGATGATGCTATCGCTGTTCGCGTGCATAGCGGACGCCCTGAAAAAGATTTATTGGAATACATTCAGCACGGCGAGAATGCTTCACTGGGTAAAGGTCTCAAAGCCATTCAAAAAGAAGGAAAAGGAATATTGGTGTATATGCACGCCTCTTCTCAATCCAACAACTCAACTGCCATGGATGATCGAGATTACGGAACGGGTGCTCAAATCATACGTGCATTGGGTATTAGAAAGATGAATCTACTAACCCTACATCCCGTTAAAAGAACTGCCTTAAGCGGCTATGGAATCGAAATTTTGAATTACCTACCTTATTAATCATGAACAAGTCAGAAATCATTGCTCAGTTTGACCCCAACAGCGCGGGTCTTAAAGATGCCAACATTTATGGATTGCCTTTCCAAAATGAAGATTGCGAAATCATCATTATCCCTGTTCCTTGGGAAGCTACTGTGAGTTACGGAAGTGGTGCTTCAGAAGGGCCGGCACATATTTTTGAGGCCAGCTTTCAAGTCGATTTACACCACCCACAATTTCCAGAACTTTGGAAAGCAGGGATTGGAATGGATACGATTCCAGAGCACTTGCAAGAGCTGAGCTTAGGTGTTCGTCCCAAGGCTGAAAAGGTCATTGAAATGCATGAGGAAGGTTTAGACGTCGCTGCTGATGCTATAGGACAACTGCTTCTAGAAGAGGTCAATGCTGCTTGTGAAAAAATGAACCAATGGGTAGAAGAACGAACAATCTTTTGGCAGTCCAAGAACAAAAAGGTTGCCCTTCTCGGCGGTGACCACAGCACACCTCTTGGATACTACAGAGCCATGCATAAAAAACATGGACAATTTGGAATTTTGCACATCGATGCCCACATGGATCTGCGCATTGCCTATGAAGGCTTTGAATACAGCCACGCTTCCATCATGTACAATGCGCTTAAAGAATCACAATTGACTCATTTGACTCAAGTGGGAATCAGAGATTTTTGCGCACAGGAAGATCAAGTTGTAAAAGAACACAAAGGTCGTGTTGAGGTTTTTACCGATTTCAAAATCCAATCACAACAATTTGAAGGAGATACCTGGAAGATGATCTGTGACGAAATCATTGAAACCTTGCCTGAAAACATACTCATCAGTTTTGATATCGATGGATTAGATGCAACACTTTGTCCCAATACAGGTACACCAGTTCCTGGAGGACTCAGTTATGCGCAATCACTTTATTTGCTCAATGCCGCAGCGCAAAAAAGAAATCTATTGGGATTTGATTTGGTTGAAGTTGCTCCAGGAGGCGATGATTGGAATGGTAATGTAGGCGCGCGTCTGTTGTTCCACCTTTGTGGACTTTTGGAAATGAAGAAATGAGACTTGCTCTTTTTGGGGTCATTGTCATGCTCATTCCATTTTATGGTATTGCACAGCATCCATTAAAAAACTGGGAAGGAGAATGGAAAGGAGAAATGATAGGATACCAAAATGGTCAGGTGACTTATCGCGTTCATTCCCAAATGCTTATCCAACCGTCCAAAAGATGCAACATGTGCTGGGATTGGACAACCACCTATTACAAAGACTCCATTCTAGATAATTGGGGAGTTGTCATTAAAGACTACTGGATGGAAGTAGATTCCACAAACCAAAATCGAATGATTCTTCATGAACCAGATATAGATGCCTCAATTATTCGTTACGAATGCTTTAGTTAAAACTGATTGGTGGATACAGTGTTTTGGACGTTGATTCAATGGCCAATGATTTACCAGAACATCAAACATTATTTCACACCCAATATGAGTTGAAAGGAGATGCCCTTCTATTTGATTTATCGTATTTTCAATACGAAAACAAAGCGGAACAAGACGAGCTTTCTAGCAATATTCGCGCATTCATTCCCATTGGTCAACAACAATCCATTCTTTACCGTTCAAAAAATAAGGGCCATACCGTTTGATATAGCCCTGTCATACTTTTTAAGTATTGTGTTCTTACTAAGCAGCTGCTTGTGACACCACTTTAAATTTATCTGTAAAACTTTCCCAATCAAATAGGAAATTGGCCATTATCTCGTCCATTCTTTTCAAGAAAAGTGGATTAGGAGTCTGCATTATCTTGAAGTAGTCCTGTTGATAGGCATTCAAATTATATTTGAAGAATACAGCTTTCGACATGGCATACAATGTATTCTTAGAAGGTGTATTGATGCGAGACATCATTTCCTTGTATGCATTTAAAACATGTGTAAACTCAGAAACAGACAAATCAAATACTGGAGCCAATTTTTGACTTGCCTCGTAAATGATCTCTTCGTCTTGCCCCGAGGTAAAATACTTGGGAAGTAAATTAAAGTTTCCGGCAATGACAATCATCAAGAACTTTCCACTGTCATCTTTTCTAATTGGGGGCGTAGTGACAAACTCAGGACAATAAGCAATGTACTCTGCAATACTATCAAACCCTTCTTCAACACTGTTCAAGATGGCATTGACAAGATGATGCGCAACGCGCTCTGTATTCAATTTCTTTTTTCCAAAAAGCTGTAGCATAGTCTTAATATTATTTTAACTTTTGGTTTTCTCAAAAATAGACGGCTTAAAGCGCATGAACCCGATTGTACTAACGCGACATTTCAACATAGTTATTCACCGACTTATTCATCAATGAACGTTCATTATTGTTACTTTTGCAACATAGCATTAAGAGATGGATACGAGAATAATCAAGTTTTTAGTCGCCGCGTTGTCGTTGTTTTACACGACAACCTTGTTTATCAATGGATCATGGGGCACCGGTATTTTCATGATATTGGTAAGCGCCGTTTTGGTTTTGGTATGTTTCAGAAGTACGCGTTTGATCGTTGTCTTTTATTACATGCAACGACAAAATTTGGAAAAAGCCAAATCATGGCTTTTAAAAATTAATCCAGACAGGCTTTGGAATAAACAGAAAGGTTATTACTATTTCTTATTGGCCACCGCAGACATGCAAAACCAAAGCATGGCCAATAGTGAGAAGAATCTTCGTACCGCTTTAAATTACGGATTGCGCATGGACCATGACAAGGCCGCTGCATATTTGAATCTTTCCGTTTTGGCCGCCAACAAGAGAAAAAAGAGAGAGGCAATGATGCACTTGAATGAAGCCAAAAAATTTGACACAAAAGGTTATTTAAAGAAAGACATCAAAGAAGTTCAAAAAATGCTCAACAGCATTTAAGCTCTTTTTTGTTTCGCTAGATACAATTGATGCACGGCACAACCCGTGCATTTTGTTTTGTTCTCCTTCCACATGTCATAATACTTTTTGAACAAATAGAAAGCCGCACCTCCGACTGTAAGAATGGTCAATCCTTGCTGTATCATATGAACAAGTGGTAAGTGATGAAAGCAGAGAGATAAGCCAACACTCCCATGTAAATGACTTGAATAATGGGCCATTTCCATGAAGTTGTTTCTCTTTGAACCACAGCAAATGTTGCCAAACATTGCATCGCAAAAACATAAAAAACCATCAGGGATAAACCGCTGGCTATGTTATAAGTGGGTCTTCCCAATTCATCGTTGAAGTCATTGCGCATCCGATCCAACAGTCTGCTATTGTCTTCAAAATCCTGACCCACACTATAGATGGTGGCCATTGAACCCACAAAAACCTCTCTCGCTGCAAAGGACGTGATAATGGCAATGCCCATTTTCCAATCGTAACCCAAAGGCTTGATCACTGGTTCAATCCAATGTCCCAATATGCCGATATAAGAATTTTCAAGTTTAGATGTTGCCAACAAGTCGAAAGTTTTCTCAGGGGATAAAGTTTCTGTTTGCGCACGTTGCAAAATCTTTTGCTCTGCATTTTTCAATCGTTCAGAGGGACCAAAAGATGCCATTGCCCACAACACGATGCTCAGTGCAATAATCACCTTTCCTGCATCTGCAACAAAAACCTTTACCTTTTCAACAACAGTGATGCCTACTTGACGCATCAGCGGTGGTTTTAGTGATGGCATTTCCATCACCATAAAACCCTCATGCTTGGTTTTCAAAATCCATTTAAACACCACGCTCATCAATAAAGCAGAGATCAATCCCAAAGCATAAAGGGCAAAAAGTACCAAGCCTTTCAAATCTATCCAACCAAAGAAGTTTCCTTCCGGAATAACCAATGATATGAGCAGGGTGTAAACAGGGATCCGGGCACTGCAACTCATCAATGGCGCAACCAATATGGTAATCAATCGATCCCTTCCATTGGAAATCGTGCGTGCCGACATGATTCCTGGAATGGCACATGCGACACTGGACATCAATGGCACCACTGACTTGCCATTCAAACCAAACGGACGCACCAACTTGTCCATGATAAAAACCACGCGGGACATGTAACCCGTTTCCTCTAAAATGGACAAAAAGAAAAACAAAAAAGCAATCTGGGGTACAAAAGTCACTACCCCACCAATACCTGGGATTAATCCCTCGGAAATCAAATCTATAAAAATCCCTGAAGGTAAATTCTCCTTCACAATCCCACTCAGTTGCACAAACCAACCATCTATAATATCCATAGGCGCTGACGCAAAACGGAAAATGAACTGAAAGATCACAAACAAGACCAATGCAAATATCAAATACCCCCAAATGGGATGAATCAAAAGCGAATCCCATTTTGACTTATGAAACAGCTGCTCTTTAGCTTGCGCTCCTTTCAATGGAAAATTCTCCTTGATCCAAGCATATCGCTTTTGGGTATTGGCAACTTGACCCTCAAGGTCTCCTTGCAAACTCTTAAGATCACCATCTACAATGGGTTTTCTCAAATCCACCGCATTGTGAAATTGCGCAATAGCAGACTTCAATTGTTCAATTCCCTCTCCGGTTCGACCATTGACATCCACCACTGGTATGTGTCTCTCCTTCCAGATGGGATGCTGAGAAGAACTCCACAACGCATCCTTATCCGACATGGTTTTGACCAATAGCAAGGGAATTCCCAAATCATACAATTGGGTAAACAATAGCAAATTCCTTTCCCATTGTGTTCTATCCGCCACATAAATCACCAAATCAGGAAAATCACTATCCTGATTATTGAACAACAAATCGCGTACAATGCGCTCTTCTTCAGAACGGGGAAAAATAGAATACGTTCCTGGTAAATCGATGACCTCGTAGGTTTGTTTTTTAAACTGATAATTTCCAGTCTTGCGGTCTACCGTTACTCCTGGAAAATTACCTACTTGTTGATTGAGTCCCGTAAGCCAATTAAAAATCGTGGACTTCCCCGTATTGGGGTTACCAACTATGGCTATGCGTTCAATTCTTTTTTCAATCATGATGCAATGGTGATCCACTCTGCTTCTTCCAAGCGCAAAGATACAACGGTACCACCCACTGCAACAGCCAAAGGATCACCAAAAGGAGCTTTGAAAATCACTTCTATCTCATTGCCCTCAAAAAGACCCAAGTCAGCCATTTTGGCCGCCAAAAAACCCGATTTGACCTTGGTAATCACACCTCGCTTCCCCAAATGAACACTCGATAGAATAGACTCCTCCATTCAACAAAAATGCTCTTTTTATCTCATCGCATCAATACCACAAAAAAGGTATTTTACTTCTGTCTGAAATACAATCGAATGGGAACACCCGTGAAATTGAAATGCTCACGAATCTTATTCTCTAAAAAGCGCTGATACGGAAGTTTAATATTTTGAGGTGAGTTGCAGAAAAAAGCAATAGCAGGAGACTTGGTTGGCAATTGGGTTATAAACTTAATCTTCACTTCCTTGCCCTTATAAATGGGCGGCGGATAGGCCTGGATCAAGGGCAACATAATGTCATTCAACTTTGACGTGGAAACCCTTTGGAACCTGTTTTCAAATACCTCCAAAGCCATTTCCAATGCTTTTAGCAATCGCTGCTTGGTGACGTTGGATGTAAAGAAAATGGGAACATCAGTAAATGGTGAAATCTTCTTCTTGATTTCCTCTGTCATTACCTGCACACTCTTGTGGTCCTTCTCGACCAAATCCCATTTGTTGACACAAATGACAACACCTTTATTGGCCTCATCTATTTCATGAAAAATAGCCAAATCCTGTGCTGTTACACCTTCCTGGGCATCTATGAGTAAAATACAAACATCAGCACTTCGGATGGCCTTCAATGTCCTTACTGATGAATAATACTCAATGTCATTGTCTATTTGTTTTCTTCTTCTAAGACCCGCAGTATCTACCAAAATCATCTCTTTGTCAAACGCATTGAAATAGGTATCCACGGAATCTCTGGTAGTTCCTGCAACTTCAGAAACGATGGATCTGTTTTGTCCCATCAAGGTATTGATGAGCGTAGACTTTCCGACATTGGGCTTACCAACTATGGCAATTCGAGGTAAATCAGATGGCTCTTGTTCTGGTTCCACTGGAATCAATTCAGCCAAATCATCCAGTAAGTCGCCAGTGCCGTAACCGTTATTGGCACTCAATGGATACAGTTTTTCCGTCATACCCAAAGACCAAAACTCATGGGTCAACACTTCTTTATCAGACGTGTCCACTTTATTACAAACCACAAAAACGGGCTTATCAATTCTGCGCAACATGTGCCCCACAGCCTCATCCCACTCTGACAAACCATCTCTCACATCTACCATAAACAAAACACTATCGGCCTCGGCTACAGCAAATTTCACTTGTTCATTGATATCTTTCTCAAACTCATCTTCCGCATCGGAAACCATTCCTCCGGTATCAATGATGATAAACTCTTTGTTTCTCCAACTCGCTGTGCCATACTTTCTGTCACGCGTCACACCAGATGTCGGGTCAACAATCGCTTCAGAGGTTTCTGTCAAACGATTGAACAAGGTTGACTTCCCTACATTGGGTCGGCCGATGATCGCAACTGTATAACTCATGTCGCAAAGATAGGGCTTACAAAACGTATATTTGCCATGCATTAAAGAAACAAGACCAATGGACAAAAAAATTATCTTTTCCATGGTAGGTGTAAACAAATACACCCCACAAGGAAAACACATCATCAAAGACATTTATTTGAGCTTCTATTACGGAGCTAAAATTGGCATCATCGGTTTGAACGGCGCTGGTAAATCCACGGTAATGAAAATCATTGCGGGCTTGGACTCTAGCTTCCAAGGAGACGTTGTTTGGTCGCCTGGTTATTCAGTAGGTTATCTTCCGCAGGAGCCACAATTGGACGAACAAAAAACGGTTCGTGAAATTGTAGAGGAAGGGGTGAAACCCATTACCGATGCTTTGAAAGAATATGAAGAAATCAATGCGCTCTTCATGGATGAAGAAATTTTGAATGATCCTGATAAAATGGATTCATTGCTCAATCGACAAGCTGCTGTGCAAGATAAAATTGAAGCCCTGGGTGGTTGGGATTTGGATACCAAATTGGCCATTGCCATGGATGCGTTGAGATGTCCTCCTGAGGACGCCAAAATTGAAAAGCTATCCGGAGGAGAAAGAAGACGCGTAGCATTGTGTAGACTTTTATTACAACAGCCTGATGTATTGTTACTGGATGAGCCTACCAACCACTTGGACGCGGAATCGGTGCTTTGGTTAGAACAACATTTGCAACAATACCCTGGCACTGTGCTCGCTGTGACCCACGACCGTTACTTCTTGGACAATGTCGCCGGATGGATCCTAGAATTGGACAGAGGCGAAGGCATTCCTTGGGAAGGAAATTATACGGGATGGTTGGATCAGAAAACCAAACGATTGGCCCAAGAGGAAAAGCAAGAAAGCAAGCGACGCAAAGTATTGGAGCGTGAGTTGGAATGGGTTCGCATGAATCCAAAAGGACGACATGCCAAGAACAAAGCCCGTTTGCAGAACTATGACAAAATGATGTCTGCCGGTGAATCAGAAAAAGAAGCCAAGTTGGAAATCCCCATTCCCAATGGACCTCGTTTGGGTAATGAGGTGATTGAGTTCACCGGAGTTACCAAAGGATTTGAAGACCGCATTCTTTTTGAAGACCTCAATTTCAAATTACCACCCGCAGGAATCGTTGGGATCATAGGACCCAACGGAGCCGGTAAAACCACCCTGTTCCGTCTCATCATGGAAGAAGAGCAAACGGATACTGGACAAATTAAAATTGGAGATACCGTTCAGATTGGTTACGTCGATCAACGACACAAAGAAATTGACGCTGAAAAATCAGTCTATGAAGTCATCTCCGGAGGCAATGAAGTCATTCAAATTGGTGGGTCTACCATCAACTCCCGCGCTTACTGCAGCAAATTCAACTTCGCAGGATCTGACCAACAGAAAAAATGCGGTGTGCTGTCCGGTGGTGAAAGAAACCGATTGCACTTGGCCATGACTTTGAAAACAGAGGCCAACGTATTATTGTTGGATGAGCCTACCAACGACATTGACGTCAATACCCTTCGCGCATTGGAGGAAGGCATTGAGAGTTTTGCGGGATGCGCAGTGGTCATCTCCCATGACCGTTGGTTCTTGGACCGCATTTGCACTCACATCTTGGCTTTTGAAGGAAACTCAGAAGTTTATTTCTTTGAAGGATCCTTCTCTGAATACGAAGAGAATAAAAAAATGAGAAAGGGTGATGTTGGGCCAACCCGCATCAAATACAAAAAATTGGTTCGATAATGTTGTACCAAAGTATCATTAAACCATTGTTCTTCAAAATGGACCCTGAGAGGGCCCATTACTTGGCCATGGACATTTGGACCATTGTTTCTAAGATACCTGGTGTTGGCTTTTATTACAAAAACAAAAACAAGAAGATCGCTCAGCCGACTCATGTTGCTGGCATAGTATTTCCAAATAAAATTGGATTGGCCGCCGGATTTGACAAAAATGGAAAGTGGATGCATGAACTGGCTTTGCTGGGCTTTGGGCACATCGAGGTGGGAACGGTTACACCACTACCCCAACCTGGAAATGATAAACCGCGTCTTTTTCGTCTGACCAAAAACAACGCCCTGATCAACCGCATGGGATTCAACAATGAAGGCGTGGATGCCTTAGCAGAACGATTAAAAAAACGTCCTGCAAATGTAGTCATCGGTGGCAACATTGGCAAAAACAAATGGACACCCAATGAGGAAGCTTACAAGGACTATTTGATTTGTTTTGAAAAATTGCATGGCCTGGTGGATTATTTTGTGGTCAATGTTTCGTCTCCAAACACACCAGGATTGCGAGCTTTGCAGGAGAAAGAACCATTGCTGCAGGTGCTAATGGGATTGCAATTTCATGAGCTACAAAAAAAACAACCCATTCCCATCTTTTTAAAAATTGCACCTGACCTGACGGAGGAAGCTTTGGAAGACATCATCGATGTGGTAACCCAATCGCAAATTGCAGGCATCATCGCAACCAATACAACCATTGATCGCCAGCAATTATCTTATTCGCAAGCACACATTGAAAGCATTGGAGCTGGCGGTGTGAGTGGACAACCTGTGAAGCAGAAATCGTTGAATATCATTCGGTCTATCAAAGCCCAAAACCCCTCTCTCACCGTCATCGGTGTTGGCGGCATTTTTAATGGTCAAGATGCGATAGAGTCATTGCAAGCTGGGGCTTCACTGGTTCAGGTGTACACAGGGTTCATTTATGAAGGTCCCGAGATTGCACGAAACATAGGCCTATCATTGCGGCACAATGATTGATAAAAAAAAGTTAAGAAATTTTTGAATAACCTTTACTTAGATATTTTTAGGACCATGAAAAATGTAAAATACGCTTGGATGCTCGTCATCACATTGATAACCCTAAACGTCAATGCGCAAAAAAGCAAATCACCATATACCATCAAAGGCCATGTGGAAGGGTTGAAAGACACATCTGTTTATTTGGCTCATTACTATGGTAAGCAGTTGTATTACAATGACACTGCAAGGGTGGACAATATGGGCAATTATCAATTTGAAGGAAAGCCATTTGAAGAGTGTGGAAAGTACGCCATGGTGTTTCCTGGCCCTCGCTACTTTGAATTCATGGTAGTTGAAGAAAACATTGAATTCTGGTCCACTCCCGATGCCGACCCCACCAAAATCAAAGTCATTCAATCTGAAACCAACAAGAAGTTCTTTGATTTCATCAAATTCATCAATGATAAAATAAGAATGCGGGCTCCCATTGAGGCTTGTATCAATGACAGCATTAAATCAAAAGAGGACAAAAAGCCTTGCTATGATGAATTGGAAATACTGAACAATCAGGTTAACGACTACCAATGGAACATCATCAACCAAGACCCCAATAACCTTTTAAGCAAGTTCTTAAAAATGGGTATGGATGTCAAAATTCCAGATGCTCCTGCGGATTTGGCTGATGATAAAAAACAACTGTGGCAATACATCACCTACCGCAACATGTATTGGAACAATACGGATTTGACTGATAGAAGAATCGTCAGAGATCAACTTTTCCATCGCACTTTGGAAAATTATTTGACCAAGGTTGTTCCTCAAATACCCGACACCATGTTGACCGAGGTCAACAAACTGATTGCAAAAACAGAAGGCAATCCTGATGCATTCAAGTATATTACCCATCAAGCCACTTACCTCTCTGAGACCTCCAAAATCATGTGCATGGACAAAGTTTTTGTCAACCTTGTGGACAACTACTATTTGTCAGGAAAAGCCACATGGGCCAGCGAGAAAAATCTCAAGGACATGAAAGATGCTGCGGATAAGAAAAGAAATTGTTTATGTGGTTCGATTGCTCCTGATATCATTTTATTGGACACCACTGAACAAAAGTGGATCTCGATGCATAAGAACAGAGGAAAGTACACGCTATTGGTTATTTGGGAGAGCAATTGCGGTCATTGCAAAAAGGAAATTCCTGAGTTGTTAGAGGTGTACCACAAATGGAAAGACAAAGGTTTTGTTGTGTATGCCGTTGGAAACGATTTGGAAAACGAGGGTTGGTTGAAATTTGTTCGTGAGAAGAAATTGGACTGGATCAATGTCAGCGACACCAAAGAAATCATGACCAATGAAGCCGCCACCATGCTCATCAGTCAAGGCAAAACATCTTTATTGAGTTTGAATTATAGAACAACCTGGGATGTATCCTCTACTCCCAAAGTTTATTTGATGGATGAAAACATGAAGATCATCGCCAAGAGCATCGGACACGAGCAAATTGATGCCTTCTTAGCGCATTTGATCGATGGAAAAGAATTGGATACCAAGAGCTTGAAGAATGAAGATTACGAAGATGAACATGCGCCTCAACCCAAAGGAAAAAAAGCGGGGAAATAATCTTCTATGAATTTAGATTTTTTAGAAAAAGGAATGGGCGTTAAAGACGCCCTTTCTTTTGGCCAACAGGCGGCAAAGGATCGAAAGTTTTTTGATTCTATGTTTAAAATAGCCATGAGCAATGATAAAAAATCCGACCGTGCTGCATGGGTAATTTACAAAGCTGTTCTTGAATGTGAATGTGCCTTTGCATTGGAATACAAACTACCATTAATGGAAGGGCTGATTCACAAGGTTCTGTCTCCTGCTGCCCACCGAGAATTGCTCAAAGTGTTGCTCAGTTTAAAACCAGAGAAGGAGGACTCATTCGGACAATTGTTCGACAGGGCCAAGGAATGGATGTTTGACGTGCAGGCTGAGGCTGCCATTAGATATGCATCGCTCAATGTTATTGAATTGGCCGGCAAGACTTATCCTGAAATGATCCCAGAGTGCTGGGAAATCATACAAGATGCAAAAGCATTGGCAGAAGGACCTTGGCAAAGACGTTGTAAAAAAGTACAAGAAGGGTTGAATAGAAAATACCAAAAATGGAACGAAAAAAAAGGGTAACAAATGTTACCCTTTTTACAATATCAAATATTCAATTAATACTTTCCTAAATCTTTACCGAAGCGCTTGCGGTCATTTTCATTCAAATAAATCTTGCGCAAACGGATTGACTTTGGCGTTACTTCAACGTACTCATCCGCACCGATGTATTCCAATGCCTCTTCCAACGTAAACTTGATAGGAGGTGCCATAACAGTCTTGGCGTCAGTACCAGAAGCACGCATGTTGGTCAATTGTTTGGTCTTGGTTACGTTTACCACCAAGTCATTGTCACGAGAATGCTCCCCAATTACTTGGCCCTCGTATACTTCCTCCATGGCTTCAACAAAGAACTTACCACGGTCCTGAAGGTTACTGATACTGTAGGCAACAGCATTACCTGTTTCCATACAAATCAAAGAACCATTCAAACGACCAGGAATTTCATCCTTCATCGGTTGATACTCCTTGAAACGGTGGTTCATGATGGCCTCACCCTGTGTTGCTGTCAACAAATAACTTCTCAAACCAATGATACCACGAGATGGAATTTCAAATTCAATCACCGTACGATCACCCTTGGGCTCCATGTTTTTCATTTCACCCTTTCTCTTAGAGACAGACTCAATGGCAGTACCAGCCATGTCTGATGGTAAGTCGATTGTCAATTCCTCCATAGGCTCCATCTTCACACCATCCACTACTTTCAAAATTACCCTTGGCTGACCAATTTGCAATTCATACCCCTCACGGCGCATGGTCTCGATCAATACAGACAAATGGAGTACACCCCGTCCGAATACATTGAAACGATCCGCCTTGTCTGTGTCTTGAACACGCAAAGCCAAGTTTTTCTCTAACTCTTTCTCCAAACGCTCTTTGATGTGACGGCTGGTCACAAACTTACCTTCACGACCAAAGAAAGGAGAATCATTGATGGTGAACAACATACTCATCGTTGGCTCATCCACATTGATGCTGGGCAATGCCTCTGGATTTTCAAAGTCAGTGAAAGTATCACCAATTTCAAAGTTCTCAATACCATTGATGGCGCAGATATCACCAGAAACCACTGAATCTACTTTTCTCTTTCCTAGACCTTCAAAGACATACAATTCTTTGATACGACCTTTGGTGATAGAACCATCTCTTTTCACCAAAGAGACATTCATACCCGCTTTTAATTCACCGCGGTGCAACTTTCCGATAGCCATACGACCAGTATATGTCGAATAGTCCAAGGAAGTCACCAACATTTGGGGAATACCCTCTCTGGAGATGGGTGCAGGAATTTTGTCAATAACCATATCCAATAAAGGCTCGATGGTGCCCGTTGGCGTTTTCCAATCCAATCCCATCCAGTTGTTTTTGGCAGAACCATAAACCACAGGGAAGTCCAACTGATCTTCGTTGGCACCTAGATTGAACATCAAATCAAAAACTTGTTCGTGAACTTCTTCAGGTGTACAATTTTCCTTGTCCACTTTATTAATGACCACAATGGGTTTCAATCCCATTTGCAAAGCTTTTTGCAATACGAAACGGGTCTGAGGCATGGCGCCTTCAAAAGCATCCACCAAAAGCAGAGCTCCTTCAGCCATGTTCAATACACGCTCTACTTCACCACCAAAGTCACTGTGACCTGGCGTGTCGATGATATTGATTTTGTAACCCTTGTAAGGAATCGAAACGTTTTTGGCAAGGATGGTAATACCGCGCTCACGCTCGATATCGTTGTTGTCCAGGACCAACTCTTCTGATGTTTCGTGTTCTTTGAAAAGCTTACCAGCCAACAACATTTTGTCTACCAAGGTAGTCTTACCATGGTCAACGTGCGCGATAATCGCGATATTTCTAATCTTTTGCATAAAATAAATTCGGCCCAAAAGTACAAAGTACAAGGCCCTGAAAACGAATTATTTCTTTGAAATATTCTATACCGACCATTTTGCCATTTAAACTTAAAACATTGACGGCGCGTTAATTAAAGAATTGGAATCATTTTCATGCCAACTTCGGTGGATTTGGTGCGTTGATAATTGCCAAAAAAATAAACTTTAAAAAGAAGGAATCGGCGCTATTGCCGTGATTCGCGGCATATTGACATGACATTCTCGGAGATTGGAAAATCAAGTTTCCCTTCATGCTTCAAACAATTGGGGATTTGAAGGTTGGGAAAGAATATCAAAAAAAAACATCTTGCAGCGAGAAAAAACTATAATTTTGTAGTATGGTCTGTTTTGGCATAAATAAAAAGATGTGTTTATCCTTGATAATGGGGGTAGTGCTATCATTGCTAACCACAGACCTATCTGCTCAGTTTTTAAAAAATTTCAGATCCAAGCCCACCACATTTCAGGGGGGATGGAACATAATAGACGACAACCGCAATTCCTACCAAGACATTCTCAATTTCAAATCTTGGTACAGCAATGCACTGCCCGGAAAGTATTCAGCGATGAAAACTTTGTCTGGAAGGTTGAAGGGGGACTTGAACATCGGTTTTTCAAAAATGAAACAGTCATATTATAAGGAGCGATATGTTTACCCGGGGATATTTACTTTTGTGGACCTTAATTTCAGAATACAGTACAATCTTTTTGACAAGTTTTTTGACAATTTATATTACCCCAGACAGGGACATAAATTATTGAACAAAATCAGTGCGGGGGGGGTGAACATTGGTCCAATTTTCGGATTGGGATATACGTCAAGAACCCAGACGGTATTTGACCGGTCCATGACCTTTAATTTTGGCGTGGTGGGGACCTATTGGTTTGTGCGTAACAAGATCGGCATCACCATACAAAGTGTTGGTAAATTGGGGCTACAAACACCCATTTTGAAAACGGGAAGCAATTATATACACCACAGTGCGGGAATAGTGTATGTTTCTAAGGGCAATCTGTATTACCGCAGTCAGCGATACAAAAAAGCTGGTCGTAGGACACAAAATCGTGTTCGTTTGTAAAAATAAAAATTTCGTTTATCTTTGCACCCGCTTTTGGCGAGGTAGCTCAGCTGGTTAGAGCGCATGATTCATAATCATGAGGTCGAGGGATCGTGCCCCTCTCTCGCTACAAACATTTAAAGCACAAGCCCCTTCATTTTGAGAGAGTGAAGGGGTTTTTTGTAAGGTGTAACTTTAAGTCTGATGTTAGTGAGGAAAAGGTCATTTAAGGGTGATTTTGGGGATTTTCAGATGTGACACATGCAAATTACATGCAAATGAAACCAGCATGTGTCTGTCGTAATACATCAAGATTTTCGCTACACCCCACTCCTCATCCACCAACCTATATTCCGCCAAATGTGTTATTTTTTATGAGATTTGGCGAAATATAGCGCATTGTGTTTAAGAACAAAACGGTCTGCTATAGCATCATTCCAGCGTTTCCAATTCCCTTTTAGCGGTTCGGTTTTTCAAAGCTTGGGATCCAAGACTTTGTACAATCGATTCATCAAGATATCGATGACCATGAAGATCAAGGCAATGGTGATTACACCTCCCATCAAAATGGGCAAATCACCTTTTTCTATCGCCTGAAACATCACCTGTCCCATGCCGCGCCATCCAAATACAAACTCCACAAATAATGCTCCCGCCAACAAAGATGCAAACCATCCCGATATGGCCGTCAATACTGCATTCAACGAATTGGGCACCGCATGCACCCACAATATTCTGGACTCGGAAAGTCCTTTGGCTCTGGCTGTTCGAATAAAATCCTGTTGGTATACTTCCAACAACGATGAGCGCATCAATTGAACAACAACTCCCAACGGCCTTATCATGAGTGTTATCACTGGTAAAACAATGTTTCGCCATTCGATGTGCCTGCCTGTCCATGGATCTAGGTCATACAAACTTCCTGTCAATGGAAGTCCGGTGAAAGCTCCCCATTGAACGGCCAATAGCCAAGCCAATACTATGGCCATGAAAAAGGATGGCGCCGACATCCCCAATGAAGAAATGGCGATGAGCATTTTGTCCAAAAAGGTATTCTCATGCTTGGCAGCCATAATACCCAGAAAAACGCCCAAGGTCAAAGACAACAAAATGGAAACACTGGCCAACAACAACGTCGCGGGCAAAACGGAAAACAAAATGTCGGATACTGGCTGATCATTAATGTACGACTTACCCAAAAAAGGCCACTTCATCCCCAAGGTCCAGTGTTCAAATCGAACAGGATACCCATTGAATTCTTCTTTCCAAATCCATCGAGACCAAGCATCATTGGAATGAAAAGACAAGGGTGACATCCCATTGAGAAAAAGGAAGTATTGCTCTGGTAAGGACAAATCCAGGTTCCACTTGATGCGCGTATTCTCAATGATCTCCGCATTGGTATTCTCTCCCAACACATTGCGAACAGGATCGTTCCCCGAAAGGTTGAACAACAAAAAAACCAACAAGGAAACACCAAAAAAAAGACTGAGTGGCTTAGCGATGGATTTAATCATGTTTCGGAGCAAGGTGCTGAGCCTCTTCCATTTGTATCAAAGCAAAAACAGCATAATTCAAAATGTCTTGATAACCGCTTTCAATTCCTTCACTGACGATGGTCTTTCCATCATTGTCCTCAATTTGCTTGATGCGCAGAAGCTTCATCAAAATCAAATCGGTAAACGAGGATACCCGCATATCTCTCCACGCTTCACCATAATCATGGTTTTTCTTCATCATCAAGTCCAATGTGGTATTGACCTCCTTTTGATAAGCCATCACGGCTTTCTCCACCGACCAATCGGTATCGGAAGGATCATGGGACTGCATTTGTATCAAGGCCATCACAGCGTAATTGATGATACCGGTGAATTCATCCTGAATACCCTCTCCTACCTTGTTCTGCCCTGTCTCCTCCAAGGTGCGAATTCTCTGTGCCTTGATGAAGATCTGATCGGTTAAACTTTTGGGTCTTAAAATGCGCCATGCCGTTCCGTAGTCGCGGGTTTTCTTGGTAAAAAGCTCCTTGCAAAAGGAAATTATCGCTTGATATTGTGTAATTGTCTTTTCCACGTCTGATATTTGAACACTCGTTCAAAATTAAACGCATTCCGAGACATGAAGGAAAAAAAATTGGAATTTGTTGCCCATGGGCAAACGTATTCGTTGCAGATACCTGCAATCATGGGCATTTTGAATTGCACGCCCGACTCTTTTTTGTCTTCCAGTCGCTTTAATGATAACATGCGAAGCACCATCCACCAATGGATAGCGGGTGGATTGGACATCTTGGATATTGGAGGACAAAGCACGCGACCCGGAGCAATATTCATTGATGCAGAAACGGAATGGTCCAGGGTGGAGCCTGTGATTCAATGGATCAGAAATGAATATCCAAAGCAATTGATTTCGATTGACACCTTCCATCCTGAAGTTGCACGAAGAGCATTGGCCATGGGTGTACAAATCATCAATGATGTATCCGCAGGGCAATGGGTTGAGGGGATGTGGGATGTCCTAAAAGACAACGAGGTTCCTTATGTGCTGATGCATGCCCAAGGCCATCCGCAAAACATGCAAGACCATCCCACCTATTCAAATGTTCTAGACGAAGTGATTTCTTTTTTTCAAAACAAAAAAATTGAAATCAAAAAAATCAAACCAGATGCACAAATTTGGATTGATCCCGGATTTGGTTTCGGAAAATTATTTGAGCACAATCAAATTCTTCTACAACAATTGTCTGCGCTATCCACATTAAACTGCCCTATTTTAGCGGGAGTTTCAAGAAAGAGAATGATCCAAACCGCACTTCAAGTTTCTGCAGACGATTCTCAACTGGGCAGTACCTTGGCTCACATGATGGCCGTCATGAAAGGAGCCTGCATCATCCGAACGCATGATGCCATGGAGTGTTTGACTTTAAAAAAGATTTTTAATACGTTTAATTGATATGATGAAAAAACAAATGATTGTCATCTTCGCGATGCTTTTGGTTCAAGCAGGATTCAGTCAAACCATGCTAACATTGGAAGAAGCCGTGCGGCAGCAGTTCGGCAAATTTTACCCTGAACATTTGCAAGAATTGAATTGGATCAACAGCACCAACGATTATCAGTTTGTCAAAAACGACACCCTGTGGAAAGGCAACGTCACCGCTGCAGAATTGGCTTTGCCTTTTATTTCCAAAACGGATTTGTCTAAATGGTCAGAATATACCTTGGCCAATATGCCCCATTTGGAATGGACTTCGGAGTTTGAATTTTGGTACGAGGCGGATGGCAAATACTTCAATGGAAATATTCAATCCAAAAAAATAAAGCACATGAACCAAGCACCGGAGGGTGCGGAGAATCTGGCTTATCATCCAAAAAATGGTCACTTGGCCTATACCATAGGAAATAATCTTTTTATCAAAACCAATCAAGTCTATGCAGTAACAGCAGACCCTGAGTTCATTGTTCACGGCCAAAGCATTTCGCGAAATGAATACGGCATTGAAAAAGGAATCTTTTGGTCTCCCGATGGTCATTTCGTTGCTTTTTATACCAAAGACGAATCACAAGTAGCCGACTATCCATTGACCAATTACAAGACAGTACCGGCCTCAGTAAACATGATCAAATATCCCATGTCTGGTGGGAAGAGTGAGGTAGTGGCATTGAACATTTTTCCGATAAAAAATGTGGGTATAAAAGATCCTGGCACTGGCTACATCACTTTGAACATCACCGATGAAGAAGGAAAAAAAAGCGATCAATTCTACATCACCAATGTGGGGTGGACGCCCAACAGCGAATCCATTCTTTGTGCTTGGATCAACAGAAAAACGGACCGAATCAAGTTGATGCATTACAACACAAAGGGAGAATACCTTGGTGAGATTTTACAAGAGACCGATCCTAGATGGGTAGAGCCGGACCAAGCGCCAATATTTATTCCAGGAAAGCGAGATGAGTTTTTGTGGCGTTCTTATCGTGGAGAGTGTCATGAGTATTTCCATTACAAAACTGATGGCAGTGTCCTTGGAAAAGTTAATGGTTGGGAACAAGAGAAAATAAAAGGATTTGACAACAGCGGAAAATGGATGTTGGTAGAAGGTCGAGACATGAATGGCCTCAACACCACTGCTTATTTGTACAACACCCAAGACAAGAAAACCACTTACATTAACCTACCCAACGGCATTCACGATCTGCAAATGTCTGCAGACGGAAAATGGGTACTGGATACCTACAGCAACAAAAACACCCCCAACAAAAGTGTTGTATTGAATAACAACGGAACAGTGAAGAAGGAACTGTTAAACGCTGCTGACAAATTGAAAGACAAAAAGATTGGTATCACTGAGGTAGGACAAATCAATGGTCACGATGGTACAATATTGAACTACAGAATCATCAAGCCTTCCAATTTTGACCCCAAAAAGAAATACCCTGTATTGGTTTATGTTTACAATGGTCCGCACGTGCAATTGATCAATAACGCCTATTTATCAGGCGCTTCCTTGTGGATGAATTACTTTGCTGAAAAAGATTTTTTGGTTTTCACTTTGGATGGCCGAGGCAGTGCCAGTAGGGGAAAGAATTTTGAGCAAGCCATACACCGCCAACTCGGCACCATTGAGATGGAGGATCAAATGGCAGGGGTAGAATGGTTGAGAAGTCAAGCATACGTTGACGAAAGTAAAATGGCTATTCACGGTTGGAGCTTTGGTGGATTCATGACCACGTCAATGATGTTGAGACAGCCCGGATTATTCAAATGCGGCGTTGCTGGAGGACCTGTGTTGGATTGGAGTTTATATGAAGTCATGTATACTGAGCGCTACATGGATACACCCGCGGAAAACCCTGAAGGTTATAAAGCCAACAACATGAGCGAGTACGTTAAAAATCTATCAGGGCCATTGTTGATGATTCATGGAACGGATGACAATGTCGTTGTCATGCAGCACAACATGCGCTTTTTGAGCACATGCATAACCAACCTTATTCCTATAGACTTTTTTGCATACCCAGGCCACGAGCACAATGTGAGAGGAAAGGACAGAGTGCATTTGATGCATAAGGTCCTGGATTATGTAGAACATGAAATCCATCACTAACCTATCCTTATCTTTGCATTATGTCAGAAATTTTAAAGAATACCGCACTTACCAAAGTGCATCAATCCTTGGGGGCCAAGATGGTTCCGTTTGCAGGATACAACATGCCTGTTCAATACAAGGGTTTGATAGAAGAGCATCATTGTGTCAGAAAGGCATTGGGTGTTTTTGATGTAAGCCACATGGGTGAGTTTTGGGTGAAAGGTCCAAAAGCATTGGATCTGATTCAAAAGGTTACTTCCAATGACGCTTCTAAATTGTTTGACGGAAAAGTTCAATACAGCTGTCTGCCCAACAAAAATGGTGGGATTGTTGATGATTTATTGGTATACCGATTTGGTGAAGAAGAATACTTCTTGGTGGTCAACGCTTCTAACATTGACAAAGACTGGAATTGGATTCAACAATTCAATCAAGAAATTGGTGCGGAGATGACCAATGTTTCTGATGATTATTCATTGCTTGCCATTCAAGGGCCATTGGCTTTGAAGGCCATGCAGAAATTAACGGAAATGAATGTTGTTGACATGGAATATTATACCGTTCAACGCGGGAAATTTGCAGGAAAAGACAACGTTATTTTTGCTACAACAGGATATACAGGTGCAGGTGGTTGTGAGATTTATTTCAGAAATGAGGACGCTGAGGACATCTGGAATGCCGTGATGAATGCAGGAGCTGAGTTTGGAATACAACCCATTGGATTGGGCGCCAGAGATACTTTGCGTTTGGAAATGGGATTCTGTTTGTATGGAAATGACATTGATGACACCACTTCACCATTGGAAGCAGGCTTGGGTTGGATTACAAAATTCACCAAAGATTTTACCAATTCTGAAGCTTTAAAATTGCAGAAGAGCAATGGAGTAACCAAGAAATTGGTTGCCTTTGAAATGATAGACAAAGGTATTCCTCGTCACGGTTATGAAATAGCACAAGCTGATGGCAGTGTTATCGGAGTGGTGAGCAGTGGAACACAATCTCCAAGTTTGAGTAAAGCCATTGGCATGGGTTATGTGCCTATATCCATGAGTGCCGTTGGTACAGAAATTTATTTATTGATCAGAGGAAAGCAGCTCAAAGCTCAGGTGGTTTCTTTGCCTTTTTACAAACAGTCCTAATACCGTGATTAACGTTGACCGCAAGCTCGTAGAAGTATGCTACACCCCAGGGCAGTATGCCTTGTACAAGGGTGATTTCGACATTGTTGTCGTTATCGACGTATTGCGTGCAACCAGTGCAATGACCACTGCCTTGCATTACGGAGTAGAAAAAATAATTCCTGTCGCTACGCTTGAAGAAGCCATTGATTATAAAGCCAAAGGCTTTATTGTCGGGGCTGAAAGGGATGGTCAAGTTGTTGACGGTTTTGACTTTGGTAATTCGCCATACGTATACATTGACAATGACATGCGTGGAAAAACTGTTGTGCTCACCACAACCAATGGCACCAAAGCCATTGACATTGCTAAAAATGACGCCACCATTGTCATTGGTTGTTTGAATAATTTGCAACACTTGTGTGATTGGCTTATAAAACAACACAAGAACACCCTCATTTTGGCTTCAGGCTGGAAAGACAAAGTCAATTTAGAGGATACCATTTGCGGTGGAGCCATTGCTGACATCCTAATTGAGTCCCGAAAATTCAGGGCCAATGAAGACAGCACCGTGGCTGCCAAATTCATTTACAAAAGCGCCAAAGAACACCTTTGGAGTTTTTTAAGAGCGTCTTCGCACCGCAGAAGACTTATTCACTTAAAGATTCAGAAAGATGTCAAGTATTGTTTGACATCGAACACCGTTCCTTGCATCCCCATCCTCAGGAACGGAGCACTTGTAAAACTTGAAGAATAGATTTTTATTGATTTTTTGGGCGTTGATTTTCACATCAACGCCCAAAGCTTCATGTCCTGATCAAACTTTGGACTGGGGCTTTTACGGGCATAAAAAAATCAATGAACTGGCTGTCTTTTGCCTACCCTCTCCCCTATTTGAATTCTATAAATCCAATTTGCCTTACTTGATTGAACACAGTGTAGATCCGGACCGCAGAAGACACAGCGTAAAAGGAGAGGCTGAAAGACACTACATTGACCTCGATCACTATTACATCAATGGCCACTTGCCTTCAATGCCCACCACATGGGCCAAGGCAATATGTCAATTTGAAGAGGACAGTCTCAAGGACAAGGGAATTGTCCCTTGGCACATCCAAAAGCAACTCCATCAACTCACAGAAGCTTTTGTAGCAAAAGACAAAATGAAAGTTTTGCAAATAAGCGCTGAGTTGGGCCATTATATTGGAGATGCACATGTTCCTCTGCACACCACCAGCAATTACAATGGACAAAAAACCAATCAGCATGGCATACATGGCTTATGGGAATCACGCATTCCTGAGCAGCTCTTTGAGAATTATCGCTTTGCTTATCATACCGCACAAATCATTGATCAACCTGATCAGCACATTTGGAATATTGTTTACCAAAGTCACGCTGCTTTGGACAGTGTTTTTGATTTTGAAAAAATGGTTCAAGAGGAATTGGGCGAAAAAAAAATGGAGGTAGATTTTAGAAACGGCGCCATTGCCTATCAGTTCAGTGACGAATTTACACTGCGTTATGCGCAGAAGCTAGACCATCAAATTGAGCGCCGCATGCGAAGCGCCATTTCATGTATTGCGGATTTTTGGCTTACTGCATGGATCAATGCTGGCCAACCTGAATTGACACATTGGAAAAAACAAAAGGACGAAAAAGAAAGCAAAGAAAATCAGCCCAATAAAGTGGTGAGATCACATGAATAGAATCAATTGGTTTGAACCAACATTTTCTTGACCAGGGTGCTGTCATTCAAAGACCAATGCAGCAAAAGCAATTGTGCTCTGGCCTCCAACTGAATTTGATGCTTGGAGATCATTTGAAAATTGACTTTTCTTCCCATTGTATCATAGGCCCCTAACCATTCAGCATCCCCTTGCCAAGAGATAAAACCGTCATTGTATGCAAAATCAAATGGCAACTCCTCCAACTGCACTGCACCAACAGTAAAGCAAGGATTGATCACATTTTCCAACTGGACAGTATTGGGTTGTACAAAAAGACAACCATCACCTCTAACCAACCAAGCTTGCTGAGACATGCCTTGCGAATGGCTGTTGTCCAATCCTATGGAATGAAGCTTGTTGTTTTGATCAAACACCACATCATTCATTTTGCAAAGTAAATCGCCTCCAATGAATCCATTTCCCATCCATTGATCATTTGCATCAAAGTAATTGTAGAAACCTCCGCCCATGCCAAATCCAAATTCAAAGGACCACCCCACTGCGCAATACACCGCGCTATCTTGCGTATAACCCACCCCATGAAACATGGTCTCCCTTTGGTAATTGGGATAATTGGAAATGGACCACATGCCCAACCCGGATTGCCATTTCATCACTTGCGGCCTAAATTGCTCGTTGTGATAAAAGCCACCCACCAAAATCAGCGCATCGTCTTTTACGATTGCATCGTGCATTAATATAGAATCACCATTGGCAACATTGGTTGTATCCCATTGAAAAGACCATTGCGCATCCAATTCAAAAGCTTTGGTTGTTGGGATGGAATCGGCATTCCAATAACTGGCAAAACCCCACCAGTTGTCATTGCTTCCTTGTGTCACAAAAGAGGATTCTAAATTTTGCGCATTGATGCTGATTGACATTTGGTCATCTACACTATAGACGTTCATTGCTCCAGTACTGATTACTTTCCACAATCTTAAATCCCAATTTCCGTTTGCATTTAACTCCTTCCCTGTAATTGATATTCCACCATTTGCAGAAATACCGAAGCGTTGAGCAAATTGCCAACCTTCATCTTCAAGGATATTGGTCTCTGCAACTTGCCCATTGGAATCCAAAACATACAACACGACATCATAACCCAAAGCAGAATAACTAGAAGTTGTTCCCAAAAGCAACATATTGCCGTTGGGCAGCAACAACAAATCAACACCCAAGTCTACTCCATTTCCTCCAAAACTGTAGCTCCCCAGACACTGATGAGCAGAATCCAAATGAATCAAGTAGATATCTTGTCCATACAATTCAGAACTGGAACTCGTGCCAATTGCCCATAACGTATTGTCTTCTGCAACAACCATTCTCTCCAATACTTCATCTCCTCCGTAACCCATTCTATCCCACAACAGGGTGTCAATCACAACAGATGAAGACTGCGCATGGCCTTGAGCGAAGCACAGGAAAAAAATGAATATCGAGAAAAGTTTAGGCATGGATAGCGTCGTGAATTTTACAAAGTTCAATCAAGAGACTTTCCAAATGTTGCAAGTGCAACATGTTGGCTCCATCGCTTTTGGCTTCTTTGGGATTGGGGTGTGTCTCTATGAATAAACCATCCACTCCAGTTGCTATGGCAGCCTTGGCAATGGTTCCGATGAGCTCTGGTTTTCCACCCGTAACACCTGAAGATTGATTGGGTTGCTGCAGGCTGTGCGTGCAGTCCATCACTACTGGTGCAAATTGTTGCATAGCCGGAATATTGCGATAATCAACGATGAGGTCTTGGTAGCCAAACATTGACCCTCTTTCAGTAAGCCAAACATTCTGATTTCCTGATTGCTTGATCTTATCTACAGCGTGGGCCATCGACTCCCCAGAAAGAAATTGTCCTTTCTTGACATTCACTACTTTACCTGTTTCTGCTGCTGCAATCAGCAAATCCGTTTGGCGGCACAAAAATGCAGGTATTTGCAAAACGTCTACATACTTAGCTGCCAATGCAGCTTCATCAGCGGCGTGGATATCCGTTGTGGTTGGCACACCTAGTTTTTGTCCGACATCAGCAATCCATTGCAAAGCTTTCTCATCACCTACACCAGTATAAGAATCCAAACGTGAACGATTGGCCTTTCTGTATGATGCTTTAAAAATATACGGTATAGAAAGACGATCACAAATGGCTTTCACCTCTTGGCCAATCTCGTGAACCATTGTCTCTCCTTCGACAACGCATGGTCCTGCAATTAAAAAAAATCTATTGCCCTTTAAGTTGGGAAATGCAGACAACGCGCGCTCATCTCTTTCTTTTCTCATGTTAAAATATTCTTTTTTGTATATTGATTTGACACATCAGCTGACGACTATTTCCCATTAAAAACCCGGGTAATTCAGACGCCATGATGGATAGGTCAAAATTCTTCTTGTTATTTTCAAAGCCAATCTCGCCGGACAATGCATAGCGATTTTGAAAAGTATGATTCAACGCCAACTCATAATGCATTTGTCCTTGTTTGATGGGCACATTGCTCTTTGAGAAATACAGGGACTGCCATCCCAGTTGTCTTTCAAAACAATACGTTACTACCTTGTATCCGATGCCTTTCACTGAAACACCAGCTGTTAAACGGGTGGGCAATGAAACACTTCTGTCTTTTGTTTTCTTCTTAGGTTCTGTCCACTCAGCAAGCGCTTCGTCACCCGACTCTCCATTCAAAATTGCCTCGGACCAAGATGTCCCTGTAAACTCCTCATTGGCTCTCCAAACGCTTCTTTCAACATCTTTGAACTTCAACCATCCCAAGTCACTAACTTCAGCATTCCATTGCACACCTCCCTCCTTCTTTTGCCATTTAAAGTCCAATCCCATTCCCACTCCACTATTTTGTTGCAAGGATTTAAATTGCACCATGCGGTAATTCAAATCAATGAACTGTCCTGAAGGATCGGTATATACATCTCCACTGTCAATTCTAAATTGATAATAATCTCTGCCCTCAATACCATTTAGGTATACGGACCAACCATTTTTGACACTTTGGAATCCTAGACCAATTTTTTGATAAGACAACTGCGTAAAAGAAGTCCCTGACAAATCCAATTGTTTCCCTGTGAAGGGAGCGTTACCTAACATGGACAAACCAAAAACATCCTTGCTAAAGACCACATGATTCCAACTTGCTTGTTGCCATTGCACACAAAAAAAACCATCGGGAAATAACGACGAAGAGTCCATCGCTGAACGAATTTGAATTCCGTATTGCTGATGCCCCATCAATTGATTGCGCTGTTTTAAATTGGCCCAAATATTCTGATTGGTTGTCTGGTCCAAAGTCCCCCCATAAATAACTTTCTTAACAAAGTTCAAATTGATCTCATTGCTTTGCGCCAACCAAGAACCGCCTATCGATACATACAGGGGTTTGTTCTCTAATTCTGGAGCGTCTCCAAACAATGCCCCATTATCTTGTCCAAAAACACAAAACGACATGAAAATTAAAACTACATTCAAGAAAAATGTTCTCATTCTATTGTGGTTTGAAGTGTTACGTTGCCTATCACTTTCAAGCTGGCAAATTGTTCAGGTCTCACCCCTACAAATGAAGGATATTGGGTTGTATTAAAAACCCAACGCATGCGAATCCCACCGTTTTCCTTGATTCCTTCCCATTGCTGGGGATTTACTTTTAAAGTGGAGAGACTACTTTCAATGATTAACTCATTGCTTGTTGCATTCCAACCACCTGCATCAACATGAATGATACCTAACAATTCGGACTCATGCATTACTTGAACATCCGCTTCAAAGGGAAATGCATTTTCGGCTTGAAAACGCAATTCTCCGTTCCAATCCACATTGCTATCCCATGTAAAATCCAACCATTCTTCTGACGTCAAATCCTTTGCAGTAAATAACAACGGAGCATGTAATTTAGAATGAATGCGCATCATTCTGTTGGGATATACAAAATCATTGGATCCATTGGCGTTTCCCAGCGGATTGAGCTGAATATTGGCGTCTACAATTGCATTGCCTCCAAGGTATTGGACAACATCCAACAAATTGGAATTTTCTTCGTCCCAATGCAAATTCAAAAATTGGGGATTCACAGCTCCCTGCCAATCCTCAGCGCGAGCAATGGCCAAAGCTTGTCCAATTCCTGGCGCTGTTAATGTCAATGGTTGCTCATTGTTTCGGGTAAATTCAACACCATTCCAATTCATGAGAACATCCACGCCCATCCAATTTTGAATTTCACAATCCCAATTCAAAGCTTTCAGTTGAATTTCTCCTTGGGGGAAATACTTACCCAAAGACAATTCCTCATGCAATGCAATGTTTTGTTGACCAAAATATCCGCGGGCATAGGCCACTTCTGGTGCTATAAAAGACACTTCAATTGAAATGCTTTCACCAGCCATAACAATTACATTTTGACTGGCCGATGAAGACGCAGAAACTTGCATTTTGGTTGAAAGATCGTTGACCAAAAAACCGGTGACACCTGTCAAATCAAATTGTGCATGACTCAGGTCCAAATCACCTTCAACCACTCCAGGAGAACTTAACGTACCTGCATTTACATCCACATCAATTTCCAAAGGCATTCCAAGTATGGTTGCACGTTGAATGCTGTATAGACAATGCAAAGGGCCCGGAATGTGATTCTCTATGCGGTAATGCAAAATGCCCGAACTTAGATTAAGGGCTTTAAGCTCAACATCCTGCGGCAATAATCCCGATTGGTTCTGCGTTTCATTGATAAGCATTACTCCAGGAGGAACACTTACTGAAACTGGAACCTCGTAATCCAATTGAATGGTGGTATCTTGAATGGACAACAATGAATCTACGCCAAAATCAATGGTTGTATCATAAACCAAATCATACCAACCGCTGTCATTCACCTGAAGATACTTCTCATCAATCAAATCCGTTAAATGCACTTTACCGTCCGCAATAGGCGCAACCCAATCAGAGCTCCATTTTACTTCCTGTTTTTTGCAGGAAAAAAACAATATGATCATTAATAGACCCAAACGCCAAATCGCTTTATTGTTTTTCATTCAGTAGTTTCGTAAACCAGAAAGGTTTCATTATTTTTAAAAGGATGTACAGTTCGGCTAAAACAAAAGGCCAAACGGAAGGGTGCATGGTTTGCGGTGTCCATCGGAAGAATACGAGCTCAACTATCAGAACAACCATAAAAACCAAAGCAACACGACGCTCCCACGTTGCACAAGAGCGCGGCGTTCTGAATAAAAAGTAAATCCAAAACGGGTTGGCCCAGATTAAGTTCCAATTGTTGTGTGTTGTATCGTGGTCTGTGAAGAACCAAAGAAAAACCAACAGACCGCCAATCAATGCCAAGATACTAATCAGAATGGTTTCAGGAACCGTGCGCAATCTCCCGTTACGCCCCATCCAAATCCCCCAAAACAATATGAAGAAGAACATCCCCCATGCGCAAACCACAGGCCAATTCATGGAAGGAAGAACAAGATCGACATCAACAGGAATCAACTCCATTGTTCTTGATGTCAAAGGTGTTTCTCCATAACTGGTTCGAGACAATAACAATAGCAGTGAATCAGGAAGAAATGCTCTATCCTCCATTTGCATCAAATCATCACATGGAGCACCCAAGGCCAAATCAATTCCGAAATCTCCCCAAGGCATATAATTGAGGTAGGTTTGAATGGCTGACCGGAAAGATGTTTTAGGGGAATCTAAATGAACAATGAGCGGTTTACTTGAAGCTTTTTTAATGATGTTCCAAACGCGCGTCGAGCAATTGTCCTTGAAAAAATGGTACCGGAAAGTGGCGTTCTGTGGTTGTAGATTTTCCATGAGCAAGTCCGACAGCTTAATCAAATCATCATTGGTCATGAGCAGATATTGTTCTTTAATACCACGACCATCAAACAAGTACATCTGCTGAAACTCACCAAAAGAGCTAACAGAAAGGAAGTAATCCAATCGACCTTTCGCAAATTTGACATAGAAATCATCTGAAAACTGGAAGGTCCCGTAGTTGTAAACAACATCATAAAAATCCCCATCCAATGAATCCTGCACCCTCAGTGCAGAATGACCAAATACGCTATACAACTCACTACCGGGAGAGCAAGTCAAAACCGAAACGATGGGACTCCTCGCAACCAACATTTGGGCTGAAAGTATCAAACAAATCAAAAGACTCAAATGCTTCCTCATAAACTCCATTTTCCTTCAAATACTTTTTGTACGGCACCTTTCAAATATACGTTTGTAAATTGATAAGGCCCCTGTCGATCCGCAGAAACTTCCAGAATTCCACCGCGGGTGAATACACGAATTTGTCCACTCAGTTGTAATTGCTCGAGAATATACAACGCCGATGCAGTAACCCCTGTACCGCAGGACAAAGTTTCTGCCTCAACGCCTCGTTCGTATGTTCTCAAATGCCAATCACCAGAAATGTTCTGAATAAAGTTGACGTTGGTCCCGTTTTGACTTTTAAAATAATCGTCATACCGAATCAGAGCCCCTCTTGCTTGCACATCCATTTCTTCAATATTATCAACGGGAACCATGACGTGGGGACTACCTGTGTGAATAAAACACCCCCAAGGCGATTCCTCATTCGCATGAACATCTTTCATACTGATGCTCACCAAACCATCACTCCAAATGGCATTGTGTGTTCCATCAATGGCAGAAAAAACAAATTCCGTTTTGGATGCATCAAAATACGCATGAAAAAAAGCCACTGCACATCGAGATCCATTGCCGCAAAAACTTTGTGACCCATCTGGATTGTAAAAGTCGATATGAAAATCAAACTCCTGCGATGGTCGAACAATCACAACGCCATCACTCCCCACACCCCATTTCCGATGGCAAATGTGCTGAATCCATTCATCGTTAGGCGCTTCACTCCATTCCTGGCCATCCAAGACCACAAAATCATTGCCTGTACCTTGGTATTTATAAAACAATGTTCCCACCTGACAAAAATACGACAAAGAAGAAAGGGTGTGAATGCCCCATAAACTATTATTTTTGTCTCATGAACGTGGGAAGTATAAGATCTAAGGCACTCAATGCAGAAAAACTGATGAAAGGTTTTGAGCTCATGTGTCAGGCCAGAAGTTTATCGGACATCTATGAGACCAATGCCAAGGTAACTTCAAAGTATGTCCATTCAACATCTCGGGGCCATGAAGCCTGCCAACTGGCCCTTGGATTACAATTGAAAGAAATCGATTATCTCTCCGCCTACTACAGGGACGACAGCATCTTATTGGCTATTGGTATACAACCCTATGAATTGATGATGCAATTGATGGCCAAGAAGTCGGATCCGTTTACTGGAGGTCGTTCATACTATTGCCATCCCGCTTTGAACCGACCCGGATTTCCCAAAATCCCCCACCAAAGTTCGGCCACCGGAATGCAAGCCATTCCGACAACGGGCGTCGCCATGGGACTTTGGTATAAAGAACAAAATGGATTACATGACAAACAGGATCCCAACAGCAACCCTGTGGTGGTTTGTTCATTGGGAGACGCTTCAATGACAGAAGGTGAAGTTTCTGAGGCTTTGCACATGGCTTCTTTGAAGCAATTGCCCATCTTGTATTTTGTTCAAGACAATGAATGGGACATCAGTGCACATGCTTCAGAAATAAGATTTGGCGATGCCACCACATTGGCAAAAGCCTACCCAGGCATTCAAGTAAAAAGCATAGATGGAACCGATTTCGTAGCGAGTTATGACGTCATTCATGACATCCTTGCTGACATAAGAAAAAATAGGCGCCCATGGTTGTTGCATTGCAAGGTTCCACTTTTGGGGCACCACACGAGCGGTGTTCGCCGGGAGTGGTACCGTGATGATCTAGAAGAAGCGCAAAAGCGAGATCCACTGCCCAAGTTTCAAAAGCAATTGATCAAATTGGGATTTGCCCAAGAGGCCATTGATGAAATTTGGCATTCACAACAACAGCGCATTGAGCAAGAATACCAGCGTGCTTTGCTTGCAGAAGACCCTGCACCACACCAATTGATGGAGCATATTTTTGCCCCTACTCCCATCACCCAAGAAAGCGGAGAACGCAATCCTGCTGGTAAAGAGGCAACCGTAATGGTAGACAGTGCATTGTTTGCCATGCAGGAAATTCTTTCCAAAGACCCCAACGCCTTGCTCTACGGACAAGATGTTGGAAAAAGATTGGGAGGCGTTTTTAGAGAGGCGGCAACATTGGCCGAAAAATTTGGAGACAACCGTGTTTTCAATACACCGATACAAGAAGCGTTTATCATTGGAAGTACCGTGGGGATGAGTGCTGTCGGATTGAAGCCAATAGTGGAAGTTCAATTTGCAGATTACATCTGGCCGGGGCTTAACCAATTGTTCACTGAAGTTTCAAGAAGTTACTATTTGAGCAATGGTCAATGGCCTGTGGGTTGTGTCATTCGGGTTCCCATTGGGGCCTATGGAAGCGGCGGCCCCTATCACAGCAGCAGTGTAGAAAGTGTCTTGTTGCAAATCCGCGGAATCAAAGTGGTTTACCCCAGCACTGGAGCCGATTTAAAAGGCCTACTAAAGGCGGCCTATTATGATCCCAATCCGGTGGTTGTATTGGAACACAAAGGATTGTATTGGAGCAAAGTGAAAGGTACTGAAGATGCCCGAACCATAGAACCCAGTGAAGATTATGTAATCCCAATAGGCAAAGGTCGTGTCGTACAAGAAGCCAAAGCCCTAAAATCCATCTCCATCATCACTTATGGCATGGGCGTTTATTGGGCAAAAATGGCATGCAAATCCATCGAGGAACATGTTGAAATCATTGACTTGCGGTCATTAAACCCAATAGATTATGACTTGATTCAACAGAGCGTGGAAAAAACCAATCGATGCCTCGTACTCACAGAAGAGCCGGCCAACAATGGTTTTGCCCAAGCGCTTGCAGGATGGGTGGCCCAAAACTGCTTTGAATCATTGGAAGCTGCGCCAAAAGTCATCGGCAGCCAAGTAACTCCCGCTATACCTTTGAACAGCACATTGGAACAAGCCTACCTGCCCAATATTGAAAATATAAAAGCCAATTTACAAGCCATGCTTGATTATTAAGACATGAAAAATTGGATTCAGAAATATGGATTTTGGATACTCATTTCAGGCGTAGCCATCTTTTGGATCTATCGACAATGGCCCCACAACATTGCCATTCAAGACATTCAAACGGAGCAAAGAGACGGGCAAATTGTACCTTTGACCATTGCCGCAGACTCCATTACCATCGTTCATTTTTATGCCCATTGGTGTGGCCCTTGCATGCGTGAACTTCCGGAGATTGCCCAGTTAAAAAAAGCCTATCAATCGGCTGGCGTTTCCATCATCTGTGTCACCGATGATGATTTTTCGTTCATTGATGACATCAAAAGCAGAACTGCTTTGAATGTTATCCGGACACCTTCATTAAAGGACTTGAAAGTGTTCAACATTCCAATGACGTATATTTACAATCACAAAGGGGAACAAGTGCAGCGCATTGAAGGACCTTTTGAATGGAGCGATCCAAATACATTGAAAGAAATTTTGAAATACAAATAACCATGAGTGAGAGCGCAGTTACATTAATCATTGACGGCACCAGAACAGAAACCGTCGTAGACAAAAACGGAAAAAGTTTATTGGAAGTTGGGATTGAATTGGGATTGGATCCCCCGTACTCTTGCCAAGGCGGAATATGCACATCATGCAAAGCCAAAGTGTTGGAGGGTGAGGTTACCATGAAGGTCAACCATGCATTGTCACCTAGGGAAGTTGAAAAAGGATGGATCTTGGCTTGCCAATCCCATCCCGTTACCGACAAGGTTGTCATTTCCTGGGATGAATAAATACAAAAATTCATGAAAATAAACGCCGCATTTGCAGCCACTATAATCACTGCGCTAGGAATCTTCATGGCGTGCAAACATGACGTGCCCAATCCAGAGCCTTCCAATGACCCTACAGTTTCAGAAAACTGCTCTACCGATACCGTCTATTTTCAAAATACCATTCTGCCCATTCTTGTGTCCAATTGTGCCATGTCAGGATGTCATGATGCTGGTTCAGCAAGTGAAGGCATTGTACTCTCTGATTATGTGCAAATCATCAGTACTGGGAGTATTGCGCCCGGAAACGAGGGAAATAGCGATTTGGTTGATGCCATTACTGAAGATAATCCGGATAAAATCATGCCACCTCCTGCAAGCGGCTCCCTTAGTGAAGAAGAAATCAATTCGATACGGATTTGGATAAACCAAGGTGCAAAAAATAATTCATGCGCAAGTTGTGACACCTCTGTTTACACCTTCAGCGCGGCTGTTTGGCCGATAGTTGAAAGCAACTGTCAAGGATGTCATACCACTGCTGACGCAGGAAATAACAATTACCAATTCAACAATTGGAATGATATAGTATCGGACAGCAGCGCTTTTTGGAACAGTATAATGGAACTCAACGGGATGAACCTTATGCCCAAAAACACTTCAGGTTTGAATGATTGCCAAAAAACCATCATCCGCAAATGGCTCGATGCTGGAGCTCCTAATAATTAGAACATGAAAAAATTCTTGGTTTTTATATTTATACTTGGTGCCATAAGCGGATGCTATTACGACGTAGAAACTGTTTTGTATGGCACACCCAATTGCGACAACACTGTTTTCTCCTACAACGGACGTATCAAAGCCATCATGGAGTCCAATTGCACAGGTTGCCACTCAGGATCTAATCCATCCGCAGGTATACCTTTGACTAATTTCACAGAAATCAAAACTGCCAATAATGATGGATTCTGGTTATGTTCCATTGAGCAATTAAATCAATGTTCAGCAATGCCCAAAGGAGGAAAACTTTCTGATTGCGAAATCGAGGCGTGTCGCAAATGGGTGGAAGCAGGTTACCCTGAAAACTAAATCTTTACATTTCGATAACATATTCTTATCTTTCCAAGCATGAAATGGGGAAAGAAGAGTCTATTCATTACAGTATTTTTTTGTTCATGTCTACATGGGTTGTTGGCGCAGGTTGATCATTGGGAAACCATCGTTTTCGACAATGACACATGGAAATATTTTATCCCCACCTCCACCATCAATGAATGGAACACTTTGAATTTTGATGATACCTCTTGGCCTGCAGGACTGGGTGGATTTGGCTTTGGAGACAACGACGATGCTACATCCATTCCAACAGGAACCATTTGCCTTTATCAAAGGATAGCCTTCAACATTTCTGACCCCAGCCTTATTCATCAGTTGGTAATGAACATGGACTATGATGATGGATTCATCGCCTACCTCAATGGAACTGAAATAGCCCGTGGCGGTATGGACCAAGGTTACTTCCCATCTTTCAATGACCCTTCTTCCGGTTCACACGAGGCTGTTATGTTTACAGGAGGATATCCCGACCAATTTGTTATCAATAACAACATCACTTCATCTCTCCTCATCGCTGGAATCAATGTGCTTTCCATTGAAACACACAATCAAAGCACCAATTCCTCCGATTTTACATCACGTGGTTTTTTACATGCCGGAATCACCAACAACAGCTCACTTTTTGACCCCATTCCTAATTGGTTCACTCCTCCATTTTCATTTTACACTTCAGCACTTCCCATAGTAGTTGTCAACACATACGGAGTAGACATACCTGACGAACCCAAAATCAATGGCACCATGGGCATCATCAACAATGGCAACGGCGCAACCAACTCCCTCAGTGATGCCTTCAACGAATTTAACGGACTCATCGCCATCGAGAAAAGAGGCTCATCCTCCAATGGCTTTCCTGCCAAATCGTATGGCTTAGAAACCCGAGGCCCTGATAGTATTAACTACAATGCATCGATTTTTGATTGGCCGGCAGACAACGATTGGATTCTTTACGCGCCATACACAGACAAATCGTTAATGCGCAATGTACTGACCTACCAAATGGGAAGAGACCAAGGTCGCTGGGCTCCACGTACTGAATTTTGTGAGTTGGTGCTCAATGGCGAATACATGGGTGTTTACGTTTTCATGGAGAGAATTAAAGTCAATCCAGGCAGGGTTGACATCGATCCTTTGTTGCCTTCAGACACAATAGACAATGAACTCACGGGTGGTTACATACTCAAATTGGATAAAACAACGGCTGGAGGAATCATTGCTTGGGAGTCTCCCTATTTTGGGGCACCACCCAGCACCAATTACACCACCTTTCAATTGCATGATCCTGAAATCAATGAATTGCATCCCAGTCAATTGAGTTATATCCAAGGCTATGTAACAACTTGGGAAAATATTTTAATGGATAGCTTACTCTTCAATCACCCCTTGGTGGGCTATTCACAATTTATCGACCCGGGATCTTTCATCGATTTCTTCTTGGCCAATGAGATAACCAAGAACGTAGATGGATATCGTATATCGACTTTTTTATACAAAGATCGATTGAGTGACGGTGGGAAAATCCATGCTGGTCCGCTTTGGGATTTCAATATTGCACTGGGCAATTCCGACTATTGCAATGGTCCCAATGTAGAAGGTTGGGAAATGGATTTCAACAACTTCTGTGCAGGAGGATTGGACAATCCTTTTTGGTGGCATCGTTTATTGGAAGATAGTGTTTATGCCAATCAAACCCATTGCAGGTGGCAAGAATTGAGACAGGGCCGATGGAGTGATGATTACTTGATGAACTACATTGACAGTGTTGCAGCTTCATTGGAAGAAACGAGTCAAAGACATTTTCAACGTTGGCCCATCTTGGGCACTTATGTGTGGCCCAATAATTTTATTGGCAATACCTACCAAGAGGAAATTGATTATTTGAAATCGTGGATTGTAGACCGCACTGCTTGGATGGATAGCAACATGTTTGGAAGACCTTGCGACTTGTCGCTTGGATTAAATCAACCAGATCAAAGTAATGAAACCATTATCTACCCCAATCCCATTCAAAAAGGAGAAACCTTGCACATCCAATCCAATGGCAACATAGAAAGCGTATCGATATTTGACGGATTAGGAAAAATAGTTGCCTGCGATTATTCTGTCATGGCCTCGAAAATTCCATCCAACAGTATGGATATTTCTTTACACAAATTACCTGTTGGCTTGTATACCATAAAAATCTCGCAGACAAACAAAGTCATTTCATTTAAAAGAGTATTGGTCTTATGAAAAACCTCATCCTCACTTTGTCACTATCAATTGTTCTATTTTCCTGCACCAAATCTGAAGGTCCGGGAGGAACCTCTTCTATTCAAGGAAAAGTTATTGGACAAAACATCAATTTGGGTCGCCCCGAAATCATTGACATCACCGTTACATCAGGTCTGCAAATTGAGCACGGGGATTATTTCATCATCAATCAACCCGATGGTGCAAACTACTATTTCTGGTTCAACAACCCCATTTGGGTAAGTAATGGAGATCCGCAATTGACAGGGAGAATTGGCCAAGCCATTTCCTACAACTACAGTGACAATGACACCACCATTGCCAACGCCGTTTTCAATGCACTTTCCACCCACCTCAGTGGGCAATTTAACCTATCCAAAAATGGCGATATGATTCAGTTGGCATCAAAAAACAACATCAATATCGCAGACCCTGACGATGTGACTACTTCATTTCTTTTGGATGTCGGCCAGCAAGGACAATCTGACGAGATTGGAGCACAAACAGCCATTACCGATGAAAGGGTTTACCTCATTTATGGAGACGGCAAGAACTACAATGAATCCACCAGAACAGGTGCCGATGGTATTTATTCTTTTGACCAATTGCAAAATGGAGAATATCAGGTGTATGTTCTTTCGAAAGATTTAACCACCGGAGAAATGACAAAAACCATTTTGGAGAAAGTAACCATCTCAGCTAAAAATCAAGTGGTTGATGTTCCAACTTTAGAAATTGTTCATTGATTCGCCAGCGTTTACTTTCAGCACTTCTCATTTTCATTTCATCCGCTTGCGATGCGCAGTCAGGGCTGTGGAGTTCAGCTTCATTTTCAACCCGACACAATAAGAAATGGCAAAGTGAACTTCAATTGCTCCAACGCTACAATCCTAACGGCTGGTCGAAAAGCGGCATTGCTTTAACTGAACATTTTCAACTGAAGAAAAAAATCTCCGTTGCACTGCAATACCGATGGACTGCATTTCCAAATGAAAATGCATTACTCAATGATGCGAATTTGGATTATGGAAACAGATTGCGATTGGCCATTTCTTTGAAACTATTGCAATCAAAAAAAGATCAGAATCGATTTGAATGTTCCTGGAGAAACGCCATTCAAGTAGAAAGATTAACCTGGGAACGAAGTCCAATTGTTTTGAGAAGCAGATTGAAATTATCAACGCCTGAGTGGAAGAAAATCAGGTTAAATGCTAATGCGGAATACTTTTATTGGATCAATGCAATTCAATACTGGAGCGACAAACAATTGATTCAATACGGGCTTTCAAAAGAATGGCGTTACTCAGCCGATATTGAATTCAAAGTCAATAAAAACAACCAATTCAATTTTGGCTTTTGCTACAACAATCGATTGCTAAAACAAGATAGACAGTGGTTTACCATTGGCTTCAATCATGAAATAAAAAGGAAAAAGGAAAGTTCAAAAAAAACAGAAATCAACCCCACTCAGTAGCAACCCGTTTCATTTCGTAGATTGAAGCAATACAATCGATTCATTTTCGAAAACAATACGATTCCCTTTGGCTAGTCTTTCCTTCAAAGTATTCTGATAAATTGAATCTTTCACCACTGGTTTCATTATCAATTTTTGTTCGGTACAATTCAATGAACCAACAACTTCATTGCTCATTGATTTAAAACAGATCGGGAAATAATCGACTGCTGCCTCATAATTCTCTGTGCATGCAACATCTTTTGATTGGAGTGCTATGAAATTGCTAAAATGTTGAAAGCGCCAATCTCCTGAAAGATCCTCAAAATGAAGGATGGAATGTTCTGGTATGTATTGCTGGGCTAATGCGCATTGGTCCAACAACATGCCATCTTTGCGCAGAACTTTGGCATGAAAATGAACCAAAGCAAAATGCGCAACCAACATCAATATTGTTGTTGCCAATGATAGTCGATTGGGAATTGTTGAAACAGAAATGAAAACAATTGTCATCAAAGCCAACCAACCTTGAATACGCACTGAGATAAATCCCGCACTGCCTGTATTGTCGGGCAATAAAAAATACAGCATGAATAACGTTATCAACGTGAGAATCACACGTTGTTGCGGAAGAGTGAAGCGAATCTTTGTTCGCACAAAAACCAATATCGAAAGAGCAATCGTCAGCAATGACATTATCACTGTCCAACGTTCCTCCTTGCCCTCATGGTAAACAATCAAAGAACGCCATCTGAATATATCCTTGATCAAATCCTCTCTTTCTAAAAAGGTTGGTGAACCGCTGTGATAGGCTGTATTCAATCGATACAAAACAACAAGAGGCAAAATCAAAACAACAGCCTTAATGAATCGATAAATCTGGGACTTAATCGATTCACTCTTTTTCCATTCATGAATCAAATGAGGCAGCGCACTGGCACCCCAAATGAAAAGTGTCAATAAAAAAGTAAACCCGTGTGATAAATACACAGTCAACAACAATGAAAACAAAATCAGATTTTCCTTCACTGAATAGTGACTTTCAAAAAACTGCCAACTCCTAGCAAGAAATAGCAAAGCAAAAATGATAGACAAAGAGAAATTGTAAAACCCGATAGAGAAAACAAAACTGAATACAAAAGGAAATGACCAAAAAGACAACCAACGATTCCCGCCAATCGTTCTAATAAAATAATCTACGGCCAAAGGCAACGACACTAAATAGAGAACCAACATCAATTTTTCCGCCAGCCACCACTCACCACAGATGAAATAGAACAAGGCCAAAAGGGCATGACCAATCCAATTGGGAACCAGCAGTGGATTGTATTGATAGAAATGCTGGACAATGTAATTATCGCCTTGCAAAATTTCCAAAATCAACTTTGCATTGTACAAATGCGCAGGAGAATCCAATGATGGGAAATAATAAGAAACAAACAATGGAGACATCGTAGCCACCAACAAGATAAAAAACACAATACGAAAGCGCTTTGGATTTTCGTTCAATGATTCGAACCAAATAGCGATATTTTTAACGAACGCCAATGTATTTGTGCGTTTGAAGGCTCAATCGCCAATTGGGAAACTGACTCAAGTGAGACATGATCAATGGCATTGATTCATCTTGCCTCTCCCATTCTGGTTGAAGCAAAAGATGGCAATCCACGTTTGTCTTTTTTGACAACTCGATGGCCCATTGAATATCAGAGGGATGAAAGACAATGACCTTCATCTCATTGCAGATTTGAAAAATTTCGTCTGTGGGTGACTTGAACTTCTTGGGAGAAAAGGTAATCCAATCCCATTGTCCTGTTAGCGGGTGAACACCGCTGGTCTCAATGTGCGTCTTTATTCCCTTCTCTCGCAGTTGTTCGGTCAGGACGTCCAGATTGTGCATGGTGGGCTCACCTCCGGTCACAATCACACGAATGGCACCACTGCTCAATACATTTTGCACCAATTGTTCAACGGCAATCATAGGGTGCTCGTCTTTGTTCCAAGATTCTTTAACATCGCACCAAACACAACCAACATCACATCCCGCCAAACGAATAAAATATGCAGGGCAGCCTGAAAAGACACCTTCCCCCTGAAGGGTGCAAAATTCTTCCATGACAGGCAGCTTGTCCATACAAAACTAGCTTTTCAATTCAGCGAACAAATCATATTGTTCTGCATCAGTTATTGTGGTATTGACAAAATCTCCCAAACGCAAATATTGATCAGGTGCATGAATGATCACTTCATTGTCCACCTCAGGAGAATCGAATTCTGTTCTACCGATAAAATACTCCCCTTCCTTCCTATCAATCAACACCTTCATTTCTTGTCCAATCTTGTCTTGATTTTTCTGCAAAGAAATTTCAGACTGAATTTCCATAATGGCATTGGCGCGCTGTTTCTTGGTTCGTGCAGGAACATCATCTTTCATGGAGAAAGCATGCGTATTCTCTTCGTGTGAATAAGTAAACACGCCCAAACGATCAAACTTGGTTTGCTCAACCCACTGGCTCAATTCTTCAAAATCCTGTTTTGTTTCTCCAGGAAATCCAGTAATAAGAGTGGTACGCAAAGCGATATCTGGAACTTTGGCTCTGATGTCTTGCAACAAGGCATCTGTTTTTTCTCTTGTGATTCCGCGTCGCATGGCTTGAAGCATTTTGGTTGTACCATGTTGCAATGGCATGTCCAAATATTTGCAAATGTTGGATCGTTCGTTCATCACATCCAAAACATCCATCGGAAATCCACTGGGGTAAGCATACTGCAAACGAATCCAATCGATGCCTTCCACATCAGATAAGTTTCTGAGCAGGTCGGCCAACTTTCTATCCTTGTACAAATCCAAACCATAGAAGGTCAAATCTTGCGCGATTAAGATCAACTCTTTGACGCCATTCTTGGCCAACCCTTTTGCTTGGGCTACCAAATCTTCCATTGGTGTTGACAAATGTTTGCCACGCATCAATGGAATGGCGCAGAAAGAACACGGACGATCACAACCCTCCGCAATTTTAAAATATGCGTAATGACTGGGAGTTGTCAGCAAACGCTCTCCTACCAATTCATGTTTGTAATCTGCTTTTAAAGTTTTGAGCAAACGCGGCAACTCTCGTGTACCAAAAATTCCATCCACCTCTGGAATGTCTTTTTCCAACACATCACGGTAGCGTTCACCCAAACATCCCGTCACCAAAACCTTATCTACATTTCCTTTCTCTTTCTCCTTGGCCCACGCCAAGATGGTATTGATGGACTCTTCTTTAGCGTTATCGATAAAACCACAAGTGTTGATGATAACAATGGATGAGTCTTGATCCTCAGATTCATGGTGAACATCGTAGTCATTGGCCTTTAACTGAGCCATCATCACCTCACTGTCAAAAATGTTTTTGGCACAACCCAATGTCACGACATTGACCTTGTTTTTCTTCAGCGTCTTGGTCTTCATGCTTGATTTTCTTCGGTGAATAATGAATCCACGAATTCGAAACGATTAAAAATTTGCAATTGCTCTGGACGTTCACCAATCCCAATGTATTTTACTGGGATGTTAAATTGATCAGAAATACCTATGACCACACCTCCTTTGGCGGTGCCGTCAATTTTTGTAATGGCTAGCGCATTCACATCAGTAGCTGCTGTAAATTGCTTGGCCTGTTCAAATGCATTTTGACCTGTTGACCCGTCCAAAACCAATAAAACTTCATGAGGCGCATTGGGTACTATCTTGTCCATGACTCTCTTGATTTTAGAAAGTTCTTGCATCAATCCCACTTTGTTGTGCAAGCGACCTGCGGTGTCAATAATCACTACATCTGCATTTTGTGCAACAGCATGTTGCAACGTATCAAATGCAACTGATGCCGGATCAGATCCCATATTCTGTGCAATAACGGAAGACTGAGAACGCTCTCCCCAAATTTTCAATTGATCTATCGCTGCAGCTCTAAATGTATCTGCTGCTCCCAACACCACTTTCTTCCCTTGCTTTTGTAATTGATAAGCCAATTTGCCTATCGTTGTTGTTTTTCCTACTCCATTCACCCCAACCACCATGATAACGTAAGGTGAAGACATCGTTGGAATAAAAATATCCTCAGATTCCTCGCCTTCGTAGGATGCCAGTAAAGATGCAATTTCTTCTTTTAGAATATTATTCAACTCTGCTGTCCCCATGTACTTGTCTTTGGAAACGCGTTCTTGAATGCGGCCGATGATTTTCAAAGTTGTGGCCACTCCAACATCTGACCCAATCAACACCTCTTCGAGATTATCCAAAACCTCGTCATCGATAGTTGATTTACCAACAACGATGCGCGCTAGCTTAGAAAACAAACCGGTTCTGGTTTTCTCCAATCCTTGGTTCAGGGTTTCTTTTTTCTCCGAGGAGAAAAGGCGCTTAAAAAAGTTCATGGCCATCGTTTTAGAATAAAAAAGGCCTTTTCTTTCGAAAAAGCCTTTGAACAATTATCAATGACTGATTAGGCTTTGGTAAACCACTCAGCTATTTTGTCGTTGTGTACAATCTCTTCCTTGAAGGAATAAGACCCTGATTTTGGTGACTTCACCATTTTAATCACCTTGGTGTGGTTCTTACCACCACCCGTTTGCAATGTTGCAACTACCTTCTTTGCCATGGCTTAATTATTTAATCTCTTTATGAACGGTCATTCGCTTCAAGATAGTATTGTATTTCTTCATCTCCAAACGATCTGGGGTGTTCTTTCTGTTTTTGGTTGTGATGTATCTGCTTGTTCCTGGCATGCCCGACTCCTTGTGCTCGGTGCACTCCATAATCACTTGAACTCTGTTACCTTTTTTTGCCATTGTGTCTTAAAAACGGATTGCAAATATAGAATGAATTTTGGATTTTACAATATTTTTTTTATTCTCTTGTTTTTAACCTTGAAAAGATACACGTTAAGTTGTTGAAAACGGCCGAAATCCAAGGCGTTTTCAAAGTCGCACATTACTATTTTTGAACTCAACCTAAACTATTCATGGCAAAAAGCAAATCAAATATCGATCAAGAAGATGAAATCCCATGGGTGGATGAGAAAAAATCTTGGAAACAAAGCGTTTTGGGTCGTCGTTCTCAATTGATTTTTGGAACCGCCCTTCTGCTCTCCTCTATTTACCTGATTTTGGCTTGCATCTCTTTTGCCATCAATGGCGATGCTGATTTGAGCTTGATTCTAGGCGGAGACCATGCATCAAGCATTAGCGAGACTCCCAACTATTCCAACTGGATGGGCAAATTGGGCGCACTTGCTGCTTACGTTCTCATGTACAAAGGCTTTGGTGTTGGGGCATTTTTCATTTGTTACTTGCTCATTTTACTCAGCAGTTACTTGATTGTTCAAGCCACGCCGACTCCCTTTTTCAAAAGTTTCCGGTGGATGATGTATGGAATGATTTTCATTCCGCTCGTTTTGGCTTTTGCCTTTCACCACCGTGAGGAAGATCCATTCCCCCATATTGTATTAGACATCAATGACCGTTTTGTCGGAGCATATGGACTTTGGAGTGCTCAATGGTTAACATTCACACTGGGTCGAATTGGCGGGACAGTGGCGCTTATCGGCGTTGCTGCAACATCTTTTCTCATTCACTTTGGCCAATGGGTTGAAAATGGCATCGAGAACTGGAAGTTGAGAAGGCAAGAAAAACAAGACCGAATAGAACAGGCAAAGGCAAACACAGATGTTTTAGAAAACAAAACTGAAACAGAGCTAGAATCAGAAGAGGTTCTAGAGCAGGTGAATACTGCATCCAACACATTGGAAACCACAATCAGCAACAAATACAAGGTTGTCAACGAAGAATTGGATGAGACGGAGGAAGATTTATTGGGGCAACTTGAAATCATTACTCCCGAGCCACCCACTCCGATACTCCCTATTCAAGCAGAACCAATAGAACTAAGCTTAACTCCGGTAGAACACATCCAAGAAGATGAGTTAAACTTGGCCAAGATTGAGGCTGATCTTGGAATGGAAGTGCAAGGCCCAGTTCAAGAAGAAATATTGAGCAATGAAGAGGTTGATGAACGATTGGCTGACTTTGGCGATTATGATCCAAAATTGGATCTTTCAAGATACGAGGCTCCTTCCATTGAACTCCTTAAAAATCACACGACAGGAGGAATAAAAATCACGAAAGAGGAATTGGAGGAAAACAAAAACAAAATCATCCAAACACTCAATCATTATAAAATTGAAATCGAAAAAATCAAAGCCACCATTGGGCCGACAGTCACACTTTATGAAATAAATCCAGCTCCAGGTGTTCGAATTTCAAAAATCAAAAGTCTTGAAGATGACATCGCGCTTAGCCTTGCTGCGCTGGGAATACGAATCATTGCGCCAATACCAGGAAAAGGCACCATAGGTATAGAGGTTCCCAATTCACAGCCCGAAGTAGTCAGTATGCGCAGTTTAATTGCTTCCGAGAAATTTCAGAATGCAGACATGGAATTGCCCGTTGTTTTGGGAAAAACCATATCCAACGAAATCTTCTGTGTGGACTTGGCCAAGATGCCTCACTTGTTGATGGCAGGATCAACTGGGCAAGGTAAATCCGTTGGATTAAATGCAATCTTGGTGAGCTTGTTGTACAAAAAGCATCCTTCGCAAGTCAAGTTTGTTTTGGTGGATCCCAAAAAAGTTGAATTGACTTTGTTCAATAAAATTGAAAGACATTTCTTGGCCAAACTTACCGATACGGAAGACCCCATCATCACAGACACCAGCAAAGTTGTGAGAACCTTGAATAGCTTATGCATTGAAATGGATCAACGGTATGATCTATTAAAAATTGCAGGGTGCCGAAACATCAAAGAGTACAATGAGCGCTTTATCAAAAGGCGCTTGAATCCAGAAAATGGACATCGTTACTTACCATACATTGTACTCGTGGTGGATGAGTTTGCTGATTTGATTATGACTGCTGGGCGTGAAGTAGAAACACCCATTGCACGATTGGCGCAATTGGCTCGTGCCATTGGCATTCACTTGATCATTGCAACCCAGCGTCCCTCCGTGAATATCATCACCGGAATAATCAAGGCTAACTTCCCTGCTAGAATTGCCTTTCGTGTGACATCCAAAATAGATTCAAGAACCATTCTGGATGCAGGAGGTGCGGATCAATTGATTGGACGTGGTGATTTGTTGTATTCAACAGGAAACGATTTGATTCGGGTGCAGTGCGGATTTGTGGATACTCCTGAAGTAGAGGAAATCACAGCGTATATCGGTAATCAACAAGGATATCCAAGCGCGTTGTATTTACCTGAGGTTCCAGACGAAGCGGGAAATACAGAATTGAGTAACTTTGCCGACAGCGACCGAGATGAACTATTTGCGGAAGCTGCCAAGATCGTCGTTCAAACACAACAGGGCTCTGCCTCTATGCTTCAGCGAAAACTCAAGCTGGGATTCAATAGAGCCGGTCGTTTGGTTGACCAATTGGAAGCAGCAGGAATCATTGGACCATTCGAAGGAAGCAAAGGAAGAAAGGTTTTGATTCAAGACGAAACCACTTTGGAACAGTTATTGAAAAGGGGCCAGTAATTAGGATATACAATATGAAAAAAGCATTTTTATTTTTATTGACCATCGCCATGGGTGCAATGGCTCAAGCGCAAAGCTCAAAGGAAATTTTAGATAAATTATCCGCCAAAGCCAAAGGATGGACCACCGTCACTGCTGACTTTAATTCTACACTTGTTGACAAAAAGAACAACAAAAACATCAAACAAGAAGGCAATATCAAAATCAAAGGCAAGAAATACATCATCAGTTTATCTGACTATATCATCTCCACGGATGGCACTACCATTTGGACGTATGATAAAAAATCCAACACCTGCACCATTGACAATTTGAAAGATGTCAAAGACGGTGCATTTGATCCTTCAGAAATATTTAGCATTTGGGAAAAGGATTTTAAAAACGAAATGAAAAATCCAAATGCCCTCATGGATGGAGTTGCTTGTTATGAAATTGCGCTATTTCCTATCAATCCCAAAGGCAAGCCTTATCATTCGATTTCCATGTACATCGACAAGGGTAAAATGGAATTAAGAAAGGCTGTTGTTAAGACAAAAGATGGTGGCGAAATAAGCTACAAGATTTCCAACCTCAAGACCAATCAACCTTACGCTGATGGTGACTTTAGCTTCAATAAAGCCAAATATCCAAAGGTCGAAATGGTGGACAACCGTTTGTAAGAAACTTGCGCTCTTGTGAAAAACCTTGGATTGATTCTCGCGATGCTCTTTTTGACAAGTTGTCTTGGCAAACAAAAAGAAAAAACAGATGGCCTCAATGTATCAACCAAAGGCAAATTGTTTATCATCGGTGGTGGAGATAGAACACCGGAGCTTATGGCCTCCATGATTCAGCAGGCCGGTTTGCAATCAGAAGATTACATTGCCGTTCTTCCTATGGCAGGAGAAGAGCCCGACTCAAGCTTTTGGTATTTCAAACAGGATGTCCCGTCGTCAGTAAAATGCGTCAATTTAAATTTTTCAGACGGAGCGCGCAATTCGCAGGACATGAGCGATTCGTTGAAGAATGCAAAACTCATTTTCATTTGCGGTGGTGATCAAAATCGATTCATGCAAGTCTTGAAAGACAACAAACTTGCTCCGTTGATAGTTGATGTTTATAACAACGGAGGCATGATAGCAGGCACCAGTGCTGGAGCTGCAGTAATGAGCAAGGTGATGATTACAGGAGATCAGAAAAAAGACACTGCTTATAGTGCTACTTACGAGCGATTAGAAACCAACAATGCCTTGTACAGCGCGGGATTGGGATTTATTGAGAATGGAATAGTGGATCAACATTTTGTAACCAGAAGTCGCTACAATAGACTGATCACAGCAATGATGGATCATCCAAAGATGAACTATGGGATGGGTGTTGAGGAAGAAACTGCTGCTTTAATTCAGAACAAATCTTGCACTGTCGTTGGGAAAGGTCCTGTTGTACTTTTTACCACCAAGAAAAAAATCAAACTAAAGGGTGAATTGATCGATGATGCTCATTTCGACGTGCGTATTTACGGTTCAGGTCAAACATTTAAACTACCTTAAATCAACTGTACTTTGCGATGTTTCTAAATCGCTCTAGGATTTCTTGCATGTCTGCGGGCAAGGGGGAATCAAAAGACATGCGTTCACCTGATGTGGGATGATCAAATGACAATGTCTTGGCGTGCAGCGCTTGTCGGGGTAGTATTTTAAAACAATTTTGCACAAACTGATTGTACTTGGGATAGGTTGTACCTTTTAAAATTTTATCACCGCCATACTCCAAATCTCCGAACAAGGTGTGTCCGATATATTTCATATGAACACGAATTTGGTGCGTTCTGCCCGTTTCCAACTTGCACTCGACCAGTGTAACATAATGCAACTTTTCTAAAACCTTGTAATGCGTTACAGCATGTTTCCCAAAGTCTCCTTTCGGAAACACGGTAAACACTTTTCGATCCTGCAAACTTCTTCCAGTATTGCCAATGACCGTTCCATCTTTCTCAACATCGCTCCAAACGATGGCTTGATAGCGCCTTTCTGTGGTTCTGTCAAAAAACTGCTTTCCCAAATGATTCAATGCATAATCCGTCTTGGCCATCACCATCACGCCAGTGGTATGCTTATCCAATCGATGAACCAATCCTGGTCGATGCTGCTCACCTGCTGGGGTCTTTTGCAAATGATACAAAACCGCATTAACCAAAGTTCCCGAATAATTGCCATGACCTGGATGAACAACCATATTCATGGGTTTATTGATCACCAGGACATCGTCGTCCTCATACAAAATATCGATGGGGATATTCTCTGGGATAATCTCAAACTCCCTAATCGGATAGGGCAACTCAATGGTGATGACATCATTGGGCTTGATTTTGTAGCTGGCCTTGACTGAAATCCCATTGACCTTTACAAAACCCGCATCATGCGCTTCTTGAATTCTGGATCGAGAGGTTTTTTCCAATCGATCTACCAAAAATTTGTCTATTCTAACCAGCCCTTGCCCTTTATCAGCAACGATGCGGTGGTGCTCAAATAAACCTTCCTCATCCTCCCTCTCGATATCGTCTATCTCTTCACTCATCCTCTACTTTGAAAAACGAAAAACATGTTGCTGACCTTGTGACAATGCCTTGATGAAATAAAATCCTTGAGACCAATTGTTGACATCAATGACAACATGACTATTGAAAGACGAACCCGAATGAATCATTTTTCCTGTAACATCTATAACTTCAAAAGAACAAGACCCCGGAGCATCAAAGGCGATTTGATCCAACGCAGGATTGGGATAAGCCAAGCCCCATGCATAGGATAAATTTTCATTTTCAACACCGTTCCAAATTTGTTTCTTTCCCGAGCGCAATACCGGACGAACCATAACGCTTCCCGTTACTTGAGAAGCCTGCCAAGGTTGATCAACGCCCAATGAATAAAACAATTTGGCCGGATTGTTATTGGTATTCTTGTCATTGCCCACATCATAAGTAGGCGCATCAGATTGCACCCATCCAACGTAATAAGTACCCACTGCCAAGACCAAAGGATTATCCAATTCATGAAAGGTAAACGAATCATAACCTGTGCTATCCGTGTATTGGGGATATTGGTAATTAAAATTTTCTGAAATCAAAGAACCAGGTGAGCCTGAATTGTCGCTCCATACCTTAAGAAAAAAAGTTTGATTGGAGTGATCGATTCCGTAAGGCAACCAATTCACAGCCAATCCCATCAAGGTATCTGCTGTGTAATTGTAAAATTTCAATGCTACTTGAGAACCTGCACCTTGAACAGTCCATGTGCGTTCTGCGCTGCCATCATCGTACGAATAGAAATTAGACATCTCCACAGAATAGCAGGCTGTATCATTTTCCAAATGAGCATCTGTGGGATTGATGAAAGTGCAAACTTCGACATTCCCCGTGGTGTCACTCAAGAGGGGATTCTGAAGAATGGCTGTATTCCAATTCATGCTTTCCTCCAAAGATTGATTTTCATTTGCAAAGGTATTGAGCACAACTGCGGATGCTTGCTGCACCAGTCCATTGCATTTGATTCTATATCCTGTTGCGATGTTCTCTGCATTGCCCAGATTGCGCTCAAATGCGGTCAAAGTAGGATTCAAAAAACCTGCAGGGTTACCTTTGAAATGCTTCCATGGCATTGTACTATAGCCATTAGAAAAAGGAAATGAAGGAACATATTGCATGGCTACTTCGTCAAACGCAATGTTGGAGGTGTCCAAACCTTCGCGAAGCAAAACATAATCAATGTTCCATTGATCATAGGCTCCGCTTAAAGTAGCTTCATTGCGGAATCGAAATTGGAAACCGGCTTGTAAAAACTGTGGCTGCGCAATGTGCAGATCTGCTCGTGACCAAGAAGTATTGTTGGGAGATGTCACTACCCATTTCTTCTCCCACACTCCTGTTAATGGCGAATAAAAATCAACAAAAAGGGAATCCTCTTCGTCAGGCATGTTGCCCCATCCCCCTGCTTGAAAATAAAAAGACAAATAAACATTGTCTGTGCTATCCAGTCCAGATAAATCAATACCCTGAGAAGTTAAGGTATCAGCAGGACCTTGAGCATATTGATCCGTAAAGTCGTAGGGATAACCCTTAGCATCTAATCCATCCAATGTGGCCACGCCAATGGTCAATGGATCTATTGGCATCACATTGTTGATGTACACATCATCGTCTTGCCAAAACAGAAGATTGGGGCTGGTCCTTCCTCCGCGGTGATTGGCGAAATCATCAAAAAAAGGCAAGGTGAGCAATTCCCGCTCTCCATTGATTAAGTAGCGATCTTGAGTACGAGATAAATACATTGGCACTCTTTCTAACTCTTGAGATTGCACAGCAGAAACGAGCAATGAAAACAAGACTAAAAGTATATTTTTCATGGATTTGTAACGGATGATGAATCTCTGGGACAAGGTTCTTTGGTCAGGTAAATGTCCATGATACTTCCTGAATTTAAATCCAATGCACCCGGTGAATATGGTGGCTCTTGGGTACATACTTTATATGCAAGAGAGTCTGATTCACTGGGCGTTGCATCAAAAAACAACTGTGGAATTAAACCCAAAGACTTTAATAAACGCTGTGCTTCAATGTAGGACAAACCGTGTAAATCAGGAACCGGAATTTTAGCGTTGTCACCCGTTCCAACAATTAAGACCACCTTGCATCCTCTGGGCAATTGATCATTGAACTTGATGTCTTTTCCTTGATATCGAATACCTATTACGCTTCCAACAAAATTGTTATTGGGTTGGTAAGAGACATCATAGTCAATGCCTTTGTTTTTCAATTTTACCATGGCCACAGCAGCATATTCACCTGATTTAATGTTAATGGTTTCCATCGGTGGAGTCTTGCTAAAAATGGTGAGATAGACCTGACGACCTTCCTTGATGGTGGAACCCGGCACTGGCATTACATAATTCACGCTGCCCTTTGCCGAAGTGTCAGACCAAATACTATCAATGACCACGGGCTCCAAATCCAAATCCTCCAAAATCTCCATTGCGTTCTCTAGTGGTTGCCCCTTTAACTCGGGTATGGTCACAAACTCTCCGTGATCGGTATACCATGAGAGCCAGAACCAACTGAGCAAGACAACCAAGATATTGGCTCCCATCACATAGCCCAACATTCTCATTCCGGGCTTTGATCGCAAGTATTGAAAAAAACTCATTTTACTTTTTCTTCATGAAATTGCCAATGGCATTGTTGTAAAGTTCTCCAATTTCATCAACTGATCCATACTCTTCCCCATCGATGGTAAAACGACCTTTGGTTACGTGACCCAGGAGCATTGCGGGAGCTTTGTTTTCTAGCACAAAATCCAAGAATGCATCCTTGTCTCTTTCAGGAACAGTGACCACCACCCTGCTTTGAGACTCACCGAAGAGGAATGCATCTTTTCTGAATTCCAAAGGCGTTTCAATATCAAATCCCAATTTGGCAGACATTCCCATTTCTGCCAATGTCACCCACAATCCGCCATCGCTGACATCGTGTGCTGCATTGATCAGGTTATTTTGAATCATGTGCTTCAGGAATTGATGCAATGCAAATTCCTCTTCTAGATTAAAATGAGGAGCGGGCGTGTTCTTCACCCCCAAAACATTGTACAAATACTCGGAAGAATTCAAATCGTCTTGGCTTTCTCCAATCAAATAAATCAAATCTCCTTTGTATTTAAAGTCCAAAGTCATGTGATGGGATTTGTCTTCCATTATACCCAACATCCCGATGGTGGGTGTAGGAAATACAGGCTTGGAAGTGCCATCCTCATTCACCGTTTGATTGTAAAAACTAACATTTCCTCCAGTAACAGGTGTTTCGAATTTGCGGCATGCCGCGGCCATTCCTTTTATTGCTCCAACAAACTGCCAATACACTTCTGGGATGTATGGATTTCCAAAATTGAGACAATTGGTAATGGCTGAGGGTTGTCCTCCAGAACAAACAATATTTCGCGCAGCTTCTGAAACAGCAATCATAGTACCCACTTCTGGATCTGCATTAACATACCTTCCGTTGCAATCAACAGTGAGAACCAATGCTTTATTGCTTCCCTTGATATTAACCACACCGGCGTCACTTGGACGATTGGTAGTCATCGTAGCTGTGCCCACCATGCTATCGTACTGCTCATAAATCCAGCGTTTACTTGCGATGTTGGGCAATGCAATGAGTTGTTTTGCTGCTTGAACAAAATCTTTGGGTTGCTCAATGTTTGCAATATCAAATTTCTTTGACTCTTGAAAATAAGCTGGTTCTTTGTATTCTCTTTCATACTGCGGTGCTCCGCCTCCAAGCACCAAAGATTCTGCCGGTATTTCACTCACCAAATCACCGTTCATGAAGTAACGCACCATGGGTCCTTCAGTGACCACGCCAATCTCAGCAGCATGCAAATCCCACTTATCAAAGATGGCTTTTACCTTGTCTTCATGACCTTTCTCTATCACCACCAACATGCGCTCTTGAGATTCAGACAACAAAATTTCAAAGGGCAACATGCCTTCTTGACGTGTTGGTACTTTTTCTAAATGTATGTCCATTCCCACTTTTCCACCGGCACTCATCTCAGAGGTGGAACAAGTGATTCCTGCTGCGCCCATGTCCTGCATACCTCGGATAGCATCAATTTCAGCCAATTCCATGGTTGCTTCCAATAACAACTTTTCTTGGAAAGGATCACCAACTTGAACACTTGGTAAATCTTTAGCCGATTCCTCTGTAATATCTTTCGATGCAAACGAAGCCCCTTTAATTCCATCTTTTCCAGTGGCGGATCCAACAATAAATACCGGATTACCCACACCGCTGGCTTTGGCTGAAATAATTTTTGTCGAATCAATCAAACCCGCGGACATGGCATTCACCAATGGGTTGACTTGATAGCTGTCATCAAAATACACTTCCCCTCCAACGGTAGGAATTCCAAATGCATTTCCGTAGTCACCAATACCCTTGACAATACCTTCCATCAACCATTGTGTTTTTGGATTCGAAATTTCTCCAAAACGGAGAGAGTTCAACAAGGCAACTGGACGTGCGCCCATTGTAAAAATATCTCTGTTGATTCCTCCAACTCCCGTGGCGGCTCCTTGATAAGGCTCAATGGCTGAAGGGTGGTTATGAGATTCTATTTTAAAAGCACATCCCAATCCATCGCCTATGTCTACCAGTCCAGCATTCTCTTCTCCGGCCTTGACCAACATGTGCGGTCCATCTTTGGGCAATGTTTTCAACCATTTGATTGAATTCTTGTAAGAGCAATGCTCGCTCCACATTACGGAGTAAACACACATCTCAGTGAAGTTAGGCGTACGCCCTAAAATTTCTTTGATTTTCTCAAATTCTTGGGGCATTAAACCCATTTCTTTGGCTTGCTCCAAAGTAGCCAATTGTGTTGCTGCTGACATAATCTAAAAGTTGCCCAAAGGTAACGTTATCGGAGCAAAATCTCATCAATAAATAACCACGATTTTTCACCAACAAAAGGGTGGTCAGGTGGCAATTTCTTGATGGAATGAGCGCTCAATTTGAAATAACGCATTCTTCGATCTTTTGTTGTTTCATTTGATTTCAAAGAAATCTGAAATTGCTTCACACCATCATCATCCTGATAATTTTGTACTGACCCTGACTGCCGCTCGATTTCCACAAAATGGATACCGTCAGAACTGCCGGATAAGACCACCTCATTAGGCCAATACACCCAAGCGCTTTTTTGGGAAAGTGATCTAAACCCTATCGAGGAATGTTCCATTGTGGTATCCGCCTCAACCACCACCTCGAAATCTGTGCCTTCAAATCCTTGCCACTTCCCATCCCATACAAACTCTCCCATTTTTCCATCCATTAAAGCATCCTTGCCTCCTGCCATATACTTCAGACTTGGCTCGTGCGTGTACTCTATTTTTTTCCAACGATGATGCTGCAACAAAACAGGCCAGGTCAAATTCTGAAACTGACCATTGGGCAACAGATATTGCACCGCCAAGGTCCCTTGTTGATTTAGCGCTAATCCTTGGGATAAATTACCTCTATAAATGGAGTCACCAATGACCGGTGTAAAGGCATAAGTGATTTTATCCAAAGGACATATATCCCCAACGGCTTGTGCACTCAATGTTCTTTGATTGTCAAAAATTTCACCGCCCATAATGATAGAAGGAGATTCTACCCATTGGATTTGATCAAACCAAACAAATCCTTCATTGATTATGCGCAACTCCAACATGTTTCTATCCTCCCCTACCGTTGGGATATATGAAACATCGTATCGATGCCATCCTGAGCGTATGGCAATTGTATCATGCCAAATAAATTTACCCCAAGGTTTTTCAATGCGCAACGCAACGCGATTCTCGATGCCCGACTTATTATTTGTTTGTTCTGCATATGCCCAAAAACTAAGAACATAGGCGTGATTAGCAACCGTCTCAAATTGATAAAAACTTATCTCCTGCGAATTATCGTGTGCAAATTCACCACCAAGATTATTCAATCTTAGACTGACTTCACCATGGTGAGCTCCTGACCTATCGAGGATGGCTGTTGCCCCGTGTTCTTTGCTCATGTGAAGATAGCATGCCGTTGGAATTCCTGTACTCGTCCATTGCTCAAAACTAAAATCCCTAATCAAATTGCCTTCCCACTCTTTGTTCATCATGGCATTTAAAGACAACTTACTTCTTTCAAACCGAACCAATTTTACTTCAAATGGATTCAATACCCATTCAAACATTTCTTCTGATTTCACCCTTCTGTTCTCGGCGATAAAATGCCATTCACCATTCTCGTAATCCGTTCCCATTGGACAATTGATAATCTTGTGTGTATTTTCCAAATTGACCAAAATAAAAAGCTGATGATTGGGATTCTCCCCTTTAAAACAAGCAGACGCTACCTTCATCTTGTCCCACCAATCCTTTTCTTTAAAAGACTTAATTTCATTTTGATACTGAATATCCTTGGACAAAAACTGTAACTCTCTAGCGGATTGGTGGTATGCCGACCACATGGCTGGATTCTTGGGGAAACTTTGACCCACATGACGGATGAATGCCTGAGAAGCCATCGCTCCATTGATGACGCCCAAATAGACCATTGCTCGGAGCTCATCTGGGGTTGGTTCTCTTTGCCAAAACTCCTGTCCGCCAAATGCCTGTGGTACAATCCAAATATGCTTTTTGAATTGATAATACTCCTTGAGCTTATTGAGATACTCCCCTGCATTAACAACTGAATTACCTGGAATGGGGTATGGATCGGTCATCACAATGTCCAATAAATCTTTGTAAGGAAGACTTGGTTTAGTATCAACAAAAACCATAGAAATGGGATGATGAGGGTCCAATTTTCGAATCAATGCAACAGACTCGGCCAACTCACAGGGCTTGATAAATTGACCATCTGGCTCATCGCTTACATACCAGCTCAAAAGCGCGGGATGATCTTTGAACATCCTTATTTCCTGTTGTAGTTTACGCAACTTTTCCTTTTTAACTTCAGGAGAATCACTTTCCTTTAATGGACATATTTGTTGAAGGTTGTAATTCACCCACATACCCAATTTCGCGCACAAATCCATGTATGCCTTACGCCGCAATAGGGTAGAATCCTCAATGGCTTGGTAAGGTGAATATAGGTTGAAACCATTCATGGCTTCCGTTCTGAGAATCCACTCAAAATCATCCCTTTCCCGGGCATAAAACCCGAAAGGAAAAAACTTTGACCTTTGCTCATTACCTACAAAATGATGTTGGGTTGCCATGGACGTTTCCAACAATCCTGAAAGAAAATGAATCCTTACCGCATTGTCTTTGCGCGGTAATGTTTTGATTTCTATGGTATCGTAAGTGAGATTTTGATGACTCAGAACTCTAATGGGGATTTGAATTTCACCGTCACCAATGATCTCAAACTCCTCACGCTCCAAAGGCAATATAAAAAATGACTTCTGCATGGTGGAAGTGATGCTATCCCGAAAAATCACTCTACCATTTCTAAGAAGAATGGAAATATCTTGTGGCTTTTGGCTTTCGGTGGTTATCCAACAAATGGGTTTTTCATCACTAAAAAAATAATTGTATTCTGGATATACTAAAATATTCTCCTGAGCAAAGAGGGAATGCGTAAAAACGAAAAGGGAAAGGAATAGCAAGACTTTTTTCATTCTCCAAAAATAAACCTTGTTGGTCAGGATTTCGTACTCCAAGGATATGAAGATATTTTGTAACTTGCCCGAGATTGCAGAATCCATGAAAAAGAAGATCCATTCGCTTTGTATTTTAATGTTTGCCCTAGCCATTTCTGTAATTGGTAATGCGCAATTGACCGTTATTCCGGGGGGCAGCGCTTTTCAGATGGGTGACGCGTTGACGGGGAGTGGGATTACCATTCAGGGAAACCCAACCATCAATTGTAACCCATTGGCCTATGGAGCATTTGCCAATGGTGGCAGTACCTCATTGGGCATTACCAATGGAATTGTTCTCACAACAGGAAATGCGCAAGGCATGGCAGGAGCTAACAATGCACCATCCTATGGGGTAGATAATGGCACGCAATACAGCGACCCTCATTTGACTTCCATTGTTCCGCAGGCCAACAGAGACGTTTGCGTGCTTGAATTGGATGTTATTCCCCAATGCGATACCTTGACCATTAGGTTCGTTTTCGGGTCCGATGAATACATGGAATTTGTCAATGAAGGATACAATGACGCATTTGCATTTTTCATTTTTGGGCCCAACCCTGCAGGCGGAATGTACAACGCCTACAACATTGCCCGTCTGCCAAATAATACTGTTGTCAGTATTGACAATGTCAACGCAAACAACAACAGCGCCTACTATGTAGACAATACCAATGGATCACAAATCCAATATGATGGAAGAACGGTTGTGTTGTCTCCCAAAATCAAAGTGGTTCCTTGCCAAACCTATCACTTTAAATTGATCATTGGAGACAGTGGAGATGGCAGCATTGACTCTGGAGTTTTGATTGACTTTATTTCTTGCACCAATGCGTTGGAGGCGTCCATCAATGTGACTGCATCTGAGTGCGGAATGGACAATGGTTCCGCAGCCATCACCACAGATGGCGGAAATGGTCCTTTTGATTATGATTGGTCTTTTAATCCTGCGTTGAGCGGTCCTATTGCCAATAACCTTGCACCCGGAAGTTATTCCTTAGAGATTCAAGACATGGGAATAACTTGCGCAACACCCATTACCCTTGACTTTACAATTCCAGAAGATGGTCCGGTTCCTCAAATAGCGCTTTTCACTGAAGACAATACACCTTGTATCGGGGATACTGTAGCCGTTTGGGGAGTTTGTGATACAACCTTTACGTGGATCAGCACCAACTACATTGGCCTATCAGGTGACACTGCCTATTTTGTCATTGGAGACAACAATCAATTTGAAATTATGGCGTCCAATCTTTGCGGTTCCAATAACGCCCTACTTAACCTATCTTCCATTACAAGTCCCCAAGCCAACATATTGAATGATACATTTTATTGCCACAATGAACCGTTGATTTTAAATGGTGAGCCCGCAGGCGGACCCGGAAATTTTTCATGGACAACACCTAACGGAGGCTCGCTAAATGGCCTAACACATGACCTAGGAAATGCCCAGTTCAGTATGAATGGAATGTACTATTTGCAGGCCAGCTATGATGATTGTCCAATAAAACTGGATTCTGTTCTTATTTCCATTATTGCCAACCCCACCAACAACATCAATAATGCAGCGATTTGTCCCGGTCAATCTTTGGATGTGCTTATTTCACCCAATAGCACATATACATGGAACAATAGCATTGGAGCCAACATCAATACCAATGGCAATTCAGGACAAATATCCCCAAGCGTCAACACCATTTATACCATTAGCAATGCATACGGCTGCAGCACAACCATCAATGTTGTGATGAATCCAATCCCTGAAGTGATGACCAACATTTCAACCCTTCAAGGATGTGCGCCTTTGTTGGTTCAATTTACCGATATCAACCCCGAAGTTCTAAATTTCAATTGGCATTTCGGCGATGGTTCATCCGCCATCATTGAATCACCCAATCATGTTTTTCAAGGTGGAGCCAACGACACCAGTTATCAAGTGACCCTTACTGTCCAAAATGCGCAAGGGTGCACAAATTCGGCATTCTTTACCATTCAAACCATGATGCCGGCTATAGCCTCTTTCTCGCTTGATCCAGTTTCTCAAATTTTCCCCAACGCATCCGTTTCTGTAAACAATGAAAGCTCAGGAAGTGGAACGCTTGCATCCGAATGGATGTGGCAAAGCAATTCAACTGCCGTTTGGCAACCCGGATCTTTGAATTTTGATACCTGGGGAGATTTTGAAATCGCATTGATTACTCAAAATGAATGGTGTTCAGATACTTCCATTCAAGTCATTCAAATTGTGCCACCTGCTCCAATAGCCGATTTTAATCTCAGCTATTCCGGTTGTCCAGGAAGTAGTTTTGAATTCACACACACCAGCACGTATGCCCAATCTGTAGAGTGGATTTTTGGTGATGGGGACACTACCAGCGCCGAAACAACATCTCACATTTACAACAACACTGGAATGTACAATGTCACATTACTGGCCCATGGCTTTGACGGGACTACCGATACCGCTCGTATTGAAGGTGCCGTAGAAATCTATCCATCACCGGAAGCTTTCTTTAATATTCTAGAAACTACGATTGCCGCAGTGGTTGACTCTGCTGTTGTTATTAATCTTTCTTCCGGGGCCAATACATATTATTGGGATTTTGGAAATGGAGAAACCAGCAATGCCTTTGAACCTTATGCATATTATCAGTTGGTGGGACAATATCCCCTGACTTTGGTGGCCAGCAATTCTTACGGCTGCACGGACAGGTATGAACACCCCAAAGGAATTTTAGTAACTACAGATGGTTTTATTGAAATGCCCGATGCGTTCTCACCAACAATGCTCAATCCAGCAGATGGAGCGTATGTGAGATATGATTTTTCAAACAACATTTTTCACCCGCATTTCAGATCTGTAAGTGAGTTTGAAATGATGATTTTTAACAAATGGGGCGAGTTGTTATTTATTACAAATGACATTTGGAAAGGTTGGAATGGATTCTATCAAGACCAAATGTGTCCCCAGGATGTATACGTATATGGATGCAAAGGCAAGTTCTATGGAGGGGTTGATTTTGAGAGCAAAGGAACGGTAACGTTGCTTATCAAATGATTTTCATGTTCTCCTGCGCTTCAAAGAAAGTGTCTACAGGCAAGTTGGATTTCATGCGTGCTTGAACCGCCAAGCGATCACATCGCTCATTCTCCGCATGTCCCGCATGACCTTTAATCCATTGCCAAGAAACTTCATGTTTATCTACCAGCACAATCAATTGCTTCCATAAATCGGGATTTTTAACATTCTTCCATTGCCTTTTTTGCCAGCCTGCTATCCATTTTTTCTCAAATGCATCCACCACATATTTGGAATCAGATACGATGCATACATCACAAGGGATAACCGTAAGTGCCTTTAATCCTTCAATCACCGCTATCAATTCCATGCGATTGTTGGTTGTCCTTCTAAATCCACCACTAATTTCCTTTTCGTGTTTACCGCTCTGAAGAACTGTGCCAAAGCCACCCGGACCTGGATTACCGGAGGCCGCACCATCCGCAAATAATTTTACTACTGGCATATTATTGAATCAAAACACCCAAATTCTTTGAGAACAATTTAATGGCAATGGCCAAAAGGATAATGCCAAAGGCCTTTTCAATGATAGCAATTCCGCCTGGACCAAAAACCTTTTGAAGTCGGCCCGACAATTTCAAAACCATAAATATGATGGGTACATTGAGAAGAATGGCTATGATTATATTGATCATTTGATATTCTGCGCGCAATGAAATCAAAGTTGATATTGTACCCGCTCCCGCTATCGTAGGAAAAGCCAATGGAACAATGCTCGCCACATGCGTGAGGCCTTCCTTCTGTTTAAAAAGCTGTATTCCCAAAATCATTTCTAAAGCAATAAAAAACAAGATAAATGCACCCGCTACAGCAAAACTGTAGACATCGACGCCAAACAACCCCAATACGGTTTCTCCACCAATAAGAAAAACAATCATCAGAACCATGGAAACCAAGGTTGTCGTTACGGGTTGAATATTGCCTGTTTTGTTCTTTATATCAATAATGATAGGTATACTGCCAACAATATCAATGACGGCAAACAACACCATAAAACAAGAACCTATTTCTGCTAAACTAATCATACTGCAAACTTACGTTTTAAAAACTTGGTGTTATCATCGACTTATATCTATTCTGATTTTTTATTAACCATTGATTGAATTGCTTTGGTCTCTCCATATTCCAAACATGTCCAACTTTTTCAAGCTCTGTATAGTTGATGCCTTTAAAATGTTCAGCTTGTTTTCTTCCCACCTCAAGCGGAATCAATCGATCTGCATCTCCCCAGAATATGTTGACCTTGCATTTCCATTGAAAATTGTACCTGATCCAATACTCCTCATTTTTTCTTAAATCAACTACCAACTGCTCGTGATCCTTCCGCCTTGGCTCTAAATCATTTTCAATAATCTGATTGGCTACAAAACGGGGCACCCATATTTTTCGATGCAATGACAACTTTGTTCGTGTATTAAATACCGCAGCGTTAGCTGGAGATAACAAATCAAAAAAATCTTGAAGACCAACCGAATGCGCAATAGAATCGGCCATTGATGCGCCAAAAAATCGTATGGGGGCATCAATCATCGTAAGCTGACTTGTCATATTGGGATATTGATCTGCAAAGATTCCAGCGACTATTCCGCCGTATGAATTTCCAACAACATGAACCTTTTGATAGCCGTCATCATTGTGCAACTGAGATAACAACAACAAACATTCAGCAACCCAATGCACTTGATCTTGAATGGAATAACCTTGAGGAATATTTTTGGACTCTCCATGGAATTTAAGATCCAAGGCTATAACGTCATAATGCTTGCTCAACTTAGAAGCATTCTTGGCGTATTGAACTTCAGCATTCCCTGTTATACCATGAAGCAAAAGCAACTTTGGCTTTCCTTGATGCGAGACCCATGCGTGACCCTCGTCGCCATTGTTGAACTTTAAAACAACTTCATCGAGATGGTGTCGATGCATTTTTCTTGAACGAGCGCTTTGAATGATGTTGCGCTGAGCAATCAACGCTTCAGAAGCGATGAATGAGAAAACAAAGACAAATCCCACTAAAATTCTATTCATTCTTCCTCCAGTTTATAAATTAAATGCGCCATCTTCCATTTCTCGCCTGAGAGAGAACCTGGAATGGGTTGTTGAAACTTCCACATTAATTTTTCCCATTCAACTGTTGGAGGGTGACCCAAATCTGCGATAGACTTCTTCTTCCAATTCATCTCCTGATTGGAATGTGCTATTAAAACCAAACGGTTGCTGAATCTATAAATACGACATGATGTGATACCTGATCTTAAAATTTGCGCCTCTACTTCTGGCCAAACATTTTGATGCCATTTTTCATATTCACCTATTCCGTTTGGATCATCAACCAAATCCAGAAAAAAAACATATTCATTCATGCTGCATTCTTTTGTAATAAAAAGCAAACACACCAACAAAGCAAAAGCACACCATCGGCAAAAAATAGGCCCAACTTAAATTCCCAGACCATTGTGCCAATTGTGCCATTGCAAATGGAATCAAAGCTCCGCCTGAAATGGTCATGACAATAAACGCGCCGCCTCGCACTTTGTTGCTTTGCAAAGTGCCTATTCCAAGCGCGAAGATAGTAGGGAACATGATGGACATGAAAAACGGAAGTGCCAACAAAAAGAACTGTGAAAATGGCTGAGCCAAAACAACTCCTAGCGTACATACGACTGCACCTAAAGAAAAGAACAAAAGAATTTGCTCTGCCGGCCATCTTCTCATCATCCATGATCCAATGAATCTTCCTGTTGTAAAAAAAGCCAATGAAAGAGAAAGGTAATAGGCTGATTCCTGCATACTATGAGAAAAGTACAGACTCATGTATCTGATAAAAAAGCTTGAAATACCAATCTGTGACCCTACATATAAAAACTGAGCAACCACGGACATTACAAAAGAATTGTTCTTAAAAATGTCATTTGAATTTGATGGCGCATCAAGACTTGGCTCATGAAACATTGGAAATTTTAATCGGTAGATGACAAACATTAAGCAAACAATAATCAAAGCCAGCACTATGAAAGGCGTTGTTTCCAAATGACTATTCTGATCTGTTTCATCCAATAATAAAAAGCCTCCCAAACCAGCGGCAACCATTGCGCCAAGACCATTGAAACTTTGCGCCAAATTGAGTCTGTACACTTGTTGTTCTGGAGCGGAAATTCGCGTTATCAATGGATTGGCAGCTGCTTCAAGCATTGTGATTCCCAAACCTATTAACAATAATGCCCCCAGAAAAAACACATACGAGTGTAGAAATGATGCCGGCACAAACCCCAAAATTCCCGATGCAAATAATCCCAACCCCAACAAGATGGTTTTTTGATAACCCATTTTAGCAATCAAAAAAGCAGATGGCAAGGCCATGATAAAATAAGCGATGTAAAAAGCGCTGTCCACCAACATGGCCTTGGTGTCCGACAATTGAAAAGACTGTCGCAACTTGGCAATCAAAATTGGATTTAAGTTATGCGCCAAAGCCCACATGAAAAACAATGATACTAGGGCTAAAAACAAAGATTGACTATGTTTCATTATCTTCTTATTTTGATTGGAATAAACGATTCCAAATTGTATTCTGAAACAACCACCCAATAACCACCGCCGCCTGCGCCCGAAATCTTGAAACCCAAAATATCGGATTCAATCGGTTTTAGAATAGCTTCTGCTGTTTCATTGGTCATGAGCGGAAATAGCTGACACTGCGCTCTAAATGATGCCGTCATCCATCTCCCCAATCCGTTTAAGTCTTTATTCAGAATACTCAACCAAACATTTTTGGCTGCATCAGCCAATTGCTCCGCTCCATCATGACTGAGATGGACTTCATCCAAAACCTCAAAACCATCTTCTCGCGGTCCTATTGGAATCAAAAACAAATGACGCTCCAACCACAATAATGTATCTTCATCAAGAACGGTGGTTATGCCCTGCGGCCAATAATCATTTTTATAATCCAACCTATTTAAGCCTGGAAAAACAATGCCTATTGCATCTTGAGAGCCTGAAACATTTTTCCTTCCAGGGGGATTATCAGCAGCGAAAAGTAACTTGGCCATTTGCTCATTGTCTTGATTGGGGAGGTGTTTTCCCCATAAACTCAATGCTGTGTTTCTTGTGCTAGAGGCCATTCCACTTCGCAGGTTAAAGTTGACCGATGGTAAAATGGAAATGGTAACAACAGGACCAGCGCAATGCTGACTGACAAAGGGTTGATCCAACCATCCACCCGCCAAATCGATTCGAAATGGCATCTCTGTCTCTTTGCGAAATTGAGTCGTTGACCGTGCAGGTAAACCATCCTTGGGTGTTCTTTCTAAAACAATGTATTGGACTCCATTGGACTCAATGAAGGCCTGCTTTTCTTCGCTATGTCCATCTTCATTGACAACAAAATAATCTGGAAGAATCTCGTTTAGCTCTTCAATAAAATCCAACTGGCCAAACCCTTTACTGATTTTGACTTCTTTGACAACGCGCAAAGCACTTAGTAAATATGTTCGTTCTTGTTCATTGAAATAGGTGGACCTTTTCTTCAATTGCAAGACATTGGCGTCATTGCCAATACAAACAAATAATTCACCTAAATCTGCAGCGCGCTCTAGAAATGCAATGTGCCCTGGATGCAATGCATCAAAACATCCAGACACCATAACTTTTGGAACTTTCATCATCCCAAGATAATGATTAATTCATTGGTAATCGCAAAGCCAAATCAGCGATGTCCAACCCATCAAAATTGCCACTGGTCATCCACAACAAATGGGTCTTTTCCCAATCACTTTCCATTAAAATCATTTCAACCAAACTGGCATCGGTTAACACGATCAAATCCTCCCGTTGAAATGCTTTTTTTACGTCATCCACACTGATGGGATCCAATCGTTTGTGCGCAATGGTATGAGGATTAAAATAGACAATCGCAACATCTGGTTCATCCATGCTGTGCGCATATTGCTCCAAAAATGCGGAATTGAGACTACTAAAGGTGTGCAGCTCCATGCAAGCCACAATGCGGTGTTGCGGGAATTGTCTTTTGACAGCTGAACTTGTCGCTTTAAGCTTAGAAGGTGAATGCGCAAAATCTTTGAAAACAATCCCTTGGTTTCTTCGCGCCACAATCTCCAAACGCTTTGACGCTCCTTCAAATGATCCAATCGCTGAATAAAATCCTTCGTCTGAAATTCCTACCATTCTGCATATCTGCATGGCTCCGTTCAGGTTTTGTAAATTGTGATGACCAAAAACCCTTATTGGTAGCCAACCCATTGAAGTCTCAAGGTAAGTCACTCCATTTTCAACCTTATTGGGATGCGGTCCATAGCCTAAAGTTTGAAGGTTTCTGTGCCTTGGCTTTTGTGCTAGCTTTACCACCTCTGGATCCTCATTGGCATAAATCAATGCGCCATCGGGCTCGATGCAATCTATAAAAACATCAAACTGATGTATATAGTTTTGAAACGTCGGGAAAACATTGATATGGTCCCATGCAATTCCACTAATCAAGGCAATATGTGGTTTGTACAGATGAAATTTTGGTCTTAAATCAATGGGTGATGACAAATATTCATCCCCCTCAAGTATAACATACTCTGCGTCCTCTGTCAATTTGACCATGCAATCAAATCCAGCCAATTGCGCTCCAACCATGAAATCGCATGCTATTCCATTTTGCTTAAAAACGTGCAGCAACATGGATGTGATGGTGGTTTTGCCGTGACTGCCGCCAATAACGATACGCTTTTTATCTTTGGTTTGTTCAAAGATATATTCTGGATAAGAATAAATTTTAAGACCCAATTCTTGTGCCTTCAAGAGTTCGGGATTATCTGCTCTGGCGTGCATACCAACGATAACAGCATCCAAATCTGCATGAATCCTTGCGGCATCCCATCCCAAAGACGTTGGCAATAATTCCTTTTTCGCCAATCGAGATTTACTGGGCTCAAAAATCTCATCATCACTTCCTGAAACCAAATAACCTTTATCCCCTAGGGCAATGGCCAAGTTATGCATGGCACTTCCCCCAATTGCTATCAAATGAACCTTCATTCTTCGAAACTATAATCGAAGTGCTCGCTAGAATGAATAAATAAAAAAAATTATTAAAAGAAGAAGGTGGAATTAATTGTTGGCTCCGCTAATCCCTGGTATGATGATTCCTTCATTTCCCCCTTTGAATAATGTGTCACCAACCTCACTGATTCTAAAACGCTCTCCATTGGCGTATTTGGCATGAGGGGCGGGGTTCAACTTTTTAATTCCAAGGGGATAAGTTTGGGCACCTGCGGTAAGGTTGACCTCCAAGAAATAAATACTATTGGCATTGGCCAAGGGATCTAGGCTTCCTGACACCAATACTCCCTGTCCAATATTGGCTGAAAAAGTACCCAAAGTAGATGAAATCACGTCATGATTTTCTTCAAATATCACAGTGCCAATTTCACTATTGGATCTAATTTTAAAATTGACTGAAGCACTCTGAGAAACAAAAACGTAACCATCTGTACTTTTGGCCACTGCCTGAAACGGAATTGATTTGGGCGCCTGCGCCAAAGCCAAAACTGAACAAAGACTAACAAATGCGGCGGACATTATTAATTTAATAAAACAAATTTACACCAAATAAAACAAAAAAGGGGATCACTCCCCTTTTTTATTTACTTAAATTGAATGGTCTTATCTGACAACAATTTGTTTATTCCAAGTTCTGTTTTCACTTATTACTTGGAAATGATATACACCATCAGTCAAATGATCCAATTGAACAGACTGCAAACCTTGTCCAACATTAAAATCTTGAACCAATTGCCCTGACTGATTGTAAACAAAAACCTGAGCATTTTGTACACCTTTCGGTAAGGCTATCCACAATTGATTATCCGCAGGATTAGGATACATTCTGCCTGTTGTTTCCTGTAAATCTTCAACCGAAGCAGGCTCAGTACCCCAAAGATTCATAAACTCTTGAAGATACAAATTGGCCACACGAGCATCATGAACCACAACCGTGTTCTCATCATTTGTCGTCTGAGCTGCTGAGCTCCAATTGTGACTACCGGTAAGAACCAAAGGATCAGAATCCAAGCTGCTGTGATCCACAATCAAATACTTGTGATGAACATCGTATGTTATACCTTCATGAGATCTTACATCTTGACCAGCTGTTTGAAGATAACCAAATTCAGAAGCGGGATCTGAAGTTTGTTCTATAATACCACGAACCAACACCAGGAACAAATCATCTTCAGCAATGATGGCATCTGCAATGTCTTGGCGAGTGAAGGCCAATACAGCATAATCCAAATTGGCATCAGTGGTTTGCATAGAACGGATAATGGCTCCATTGGCATTGTCGGTAGGAGAGAAATAACTTTCAACACGAATATTGTTGGAACCAAGTACGTATTCAGTCGGTGTATTGGCTGATTTGGCCGCTCCAAAAACACCATTGGCAACTCCAGGGTTCGGGCCGCTTCCACCCCACATTTCTTCAAACTCCAAACGATAACCTCTTGCAACACTTTGATCTTGGAAAATAATGATGTTGTTATAGTCATTGTTCAGATTGTTATCTGTCCAGTTCATAGAACCGGTCCAAACCCAAGCATTGTCAACATCATCAGCATCAACAATAATGAACTTATTGTGCATGATTCCAGTGCCTGAAGTATTAACTCTCTCGACAACTGGGATGGCTGGATTAAGCAAACTCAAACCCATCTGTGCTGTTGCACCATCCGCTACAACGCGCACTTGAACACCTGCATCATATCGAGCATTAATGGCGTTCGCGATTACAGCATCATCTGTAAAATTGTAGATGGCAATGTCCACTGATTGTTGGGCTCTGCTGATGTAAGCCGCAATACTATCATTGGATCCTGCTCCGATGCTCAAGGCATTTTCAACGGTGGCATAGGTTGTATCAACCTGGCGATTGAAATAAACACGAATCTCACCTGAGCTCAAACTCTTTGTTGCATAGGGACGAACTGTAGAGCTAGAACTTCCATCCACATTGGTAGACGTTACAGAGCAGTAGTAAATGGTACCAGGCTCAAGACCAGTAACTGTCACCGTGTGATCTGTAACATTGTCATTTACTACAACAGTCTGACCCAAGGCTGGGGTTAATCCATAATTGACTTGACTATTTCCAGGATTGTTGGTAGCCCAAGTCAAATCAAAAGAGGTTGTATTGATATTTTCTTGAACAACTTGACCCAAAATGGCTACACCAGGAGGTAAAATGAAATCATTCTCATCGCGAGGTAAAATCTGATACCCCACATCAAATGGGGCAGCTGGATCATATTGAGAAGCGATACCTACCAATGTTACCGCGCTAGCTGGCAAATTCACACCTACCAATACGCTTCCCGCTCTGATGTAAATTGCGCCTTGCTCTCCATTTGAAGTGAAATTATAGGTTGAATTTCCACTGATGGGGGTTCCTGCCAAATCAAACACAACGTTTTCAACCGTTACCAATTCACCTTCCAAAGATTCGCCCAATTGAGCAGGAGTAATCAATTCTGGTATTGGCAATGTTTGATTGGTAGCGTTTACAGTTAATGAAGTCAATGTAGGACCCAATTCCAATAACCCACCAAATTCAGATAAGGTACCAGAAACCGTTACCAAATCACCGCGATTGGGTGCTGTGAAAGTTGTCCAAGCTGTGCCCGGATAGATGGCCAATCCTCCACCAAAATCTTGGATATAACGAACAGAACTTCCCATTTCAACACCATTGGTGATAATTCCTGTTACCGTAACTGTTGCTCCAACTCCTGCTTGCTCAGCCAATACCACAGTACTTTGTCCAGAATCTTCTCCTATACAAATACAACTTGCATCATAGACGTCATTGATGGTTGCACCATTGTTATCATTACATGCATCTCCAGGTAAAGCACAAGTTCCATCGTCTAAAACTGCAGCTGCATTATAGTTACAAGCAGAAGCATCCATACAACCCGAGATTTCACCTATACATTGACAAGATGCATCATAAGCATCACCCGCTGTTCCTGCATTGCCGTCATCACATGCATCACCCACAGTAGCGCATGAACCATCATCAGAGGTTGCATTGGGGTTAAAGTTACATGCAGTCACATCCATACAACCCGCAACCTCACCAGAATTGGAAGCACCGGGGGTAGGTGTTTGTGCAATAAATACCGATTGGTTAAACGGAGTCCCTCCATCGGGAATTCTCGAAGACGAAGTCGTGGCGCTTGGACTCTCATTGACTTGGGTTTGACCAGGAACAAAAATGCCCAATAATCCGACATCACCTGCGTCATCTGTGCCGTATACCACAGCATCAATGGCCCCCGTCAAAGTGGGCGATGAACCATTGGGCCATGATGCAGAGGTTGCCTGATAAATGGCAACGGCATCTGCTCCATTTTGAAATGCTCCACTCGCTCCAGGATCCACAATTTGATTAACGTTGGGAACCAAAGGATTTCCAATAACAAAATAACCTGATGCGGGGATAGAACCCGTTAAATCGATTGCAGCATAAGACGCCTCGGTGGCATTATTTCCATTGAACAATACCATTACATAGCCCGACAAAGAAAAGCCAGGAGTTCCTTTGAGTTCAATAAACTCTTGGGTATCTGTCCCTGTCTGATCGACATCTATTTCATTGATCACAAACTGTGATTGGGCGGTCCAAGTTATTAAGGACAGCAAAAAAACACTTATTTTTTTCATTGATTTGGATTTCATATTAATTATTAAAAAGTGGCCGTTAAAGATACATTAAACCATCTTCCTTGACCAAAGAAAACACCAGCTGAGGCGGCATCGAAATCATTGGACTTGCGATTATAAAGAGCCGAAGTGCTGTTGTTGGTAGCATCGGTGATAAACGTGTCATTCAACAAATTATAAACGCTGCATCGCAAATCCCATCTATTCTTGGATTCTGTTACATACGAATAACCCGTATGCAACTCCAACGTACCATAACTGGGAAGTCTCCAAGACTCTCTTCCCGCATTGACTCCATTCAGCGTAAAGGGATTCAATTCTGCAAAATAGCGATCAAACCAAGTATAGCGCGTTTTTACATAAGCGCCATTTTTCCATTCGTAACGCAACATGGCTCCCAACTGAGACTGAGCTGCATCACTGACATGCACCCCATTTGCGTCGTACACAAATGTGTAAGGTCCCGAATTGGGATCCTCGGGATCCTTCAGCATCACATTTCCATTGTCATCTCTGACATAAATAGTATCCCCTGAAGTCCAAATCCAATCAGCAAAAGATGCCAATACTTCAAGTGTCAATCGATCTGTTATTTTGTATGCCGCATCCATTTCCAACCCCATGTGACGGGCATTCATACCCCTTACGTTTACGCTGATGTTGGTGGAAGGATCCAATGGATTGGGGACTGATAGTCCGTAAGGATATGGTTTATTCTCCCACGTTGTGTAGTAAGCATTCACGTTTAACGCCAATTTGGAATATTTCCAATTCAAACCCACTTCATTGCTCATGATGATTTCATTGTGGATATTGGCAAAACGTTGGTTCCCATTGGTGTATACTTGATTGAATTGAGGAGCCTTATTCAAATAACCTGCATTGAAGAAGGCTGAAAAATGATCTGAAAAAGTAGTTTTAAATCCATATTTCACGGTGAGTGTATTTCTATATAGCCAACCTGTACTTTGGTATTCTGAACCTGGCATACCGGATACCAACTGCTGACCATTCACAAATGTTGTATCTGAAACCAAGGACACAAAATTGTCTTCATCAGTTGGCTGATTGAATCCGACCTCCACATCAACTCCATTTGCGTTGTATACCTTTGGTAAGAAATAATCGATTCGATTGTATCCAGTTACTGCCGCTGAAGCGCTTATGAAGGATGTAATTTTTCTGTCTTCGTACTCCATTTGACCAAAAAGCCCCCCCCAACGTACCAAAGCATCATTGTTGTAATCGACGATATCTCCTTCTCTCTTCACCAAGTTGGGATCATTTTTATCAAATGCACTTTTGGTGACGATATAATCGGCACCCATGAGGTCTATGACTTTTCTGTAGTGTGATCCTCGGTATGAGCGCAAATCTACGCCCCCTGACAAGGTGAAATTCTCATTGACCTGATTGCTGTAAGTGGATAGAACCCCTGTCCATTGGTGCTCATTCATACTGGCCTTGATGAAATTAGAAGTGGCATAACGCTCTATTGTGCTAACCAATGGATTGATGTTGTAATCCGGCCCTAAAAACAATGGTATGGTTCCTCCTGAATTGGCATCATAGAAACTTTGAACATTCACAGTGCCATCTGGCAAATAATCATCCACTCCAAGGTTATTGTGCCAACGCTTGCCGCCACCACGACCGATGGACATGTAAGCCACAGTTGATAGGAATGAGTGGTCATTGATGCTCCAAACATCTTTCAGTGAGAATTGAGGCTTGAAATAAAAATTTTCTCTCGCATTGACCATTTCTCTGGACTGGATGTCGGTTTTTTGACCACCCATCATTGTATACCTTTCCAAATACCCTTTGTCTGGGTTGTAGTTAATACCACCATCAAAAATCTCTGCATTGGGATTGGCGCTGCTATTGAAGTACGTTGTAGACACTCCCATTTTTTCCGCAGTTTCGCGATCATACATGGCAATGGCGTCTTGCCTTCCTCTTTGTCCATGTCTTTGGGGTGCTCCCAAAGCATAAAAACTGAATAAATGTCTTTTCAATTTCTTTTCAACCTTGAAGAAACCAAAAACGCCCTCTGTTGGAGTTGCATCTACCCAACCCTGACCACTTTTCACGGAAGCTGCAAAAGAAAAGGCCCAACCATCATTCAATTTACCGGTATTCATTCCGATAGAAGTACGACTAAATGCATCAACGGCAAACTCTTGTTTCACTTGGATTCTTCTCTTTTGGTCAATCCCTCGGGTAATGATATTCATGGTTCCTCCTACCGCAGGTATAACCAATTTAGAAGCGCCCAATCCGCGTTGAATTTGGGCTGTTTGTGTTACCAAATCCAAACCAAACCAATTGCTCCAATAAACCGTTCCGTTCTCCATGTCGTTCACAGGAACACCGTCTAGCATAACTGCAACATTTGGCCCTGAAAATCCTCTGATCGTGACACGTGCATCTCCATCACCCCCCCCTGAACGTGTCGCATAGGCACCAGGTGTGGTGTTGGCCAAAGTAGCCATTTCCCTTCCTCCTAACTCCTCATCAATCCGTTTCATGTCAATATTGGAATAAGCAACGGGCACCTTTCTGCCCACAGCCAAATCCGTCACAATCAATAATTCTCTTTGATTGATCAGGACCAATTGCACATCCATACTCAACGGTTTGCCTCCTATGTTTATTTCTTGCATTTGCTCTTCATAACCAACTGCAGAAAAATAGATTTTTTGCACTCCCTTGGGCAGTTGAGCAGAAAATTTACCATTGACATCTGCCACTGCACCTTTATCTTTTTTCTCTCCCCAAACCAAAACAGCCGATGGTATCGTTTCTCCGGAAAGGGCATCCGTTACGACACCTGAAAAGTTATTTTGAGACCATCCAACCATGCTGGTCATCGCGAAAAACAGAATAAAAAACTTCTTCATAATTTTTGGAAAAAAAAGGGGCTTTCGCCCCTCTTGATTTTTACTACGGATAAAATTACTTAATCAACTTCTTTCTCTCCACTTTTCCATTTTGGAAAACTACCTCAACCCAATACATACCTGCGTTCAAAAACTGAACATCGACATTCAACATGATGTCATTGATTTCATTTTGGCGACTGATCAATTGTCCATTCAATGCAAAAATGTTCAATTGCTCGATGCCTTGATTGGCAACTACACTGAAGTTACCATCTTTGACCGGATTCGGATAGATGCTAAATCCATCCTTGGTCATTGCATTTTGGACACCCACTGTACCGCAATTGCAATCGTGAACACCCAAATTTTCAAATGTATTCGCTGACAAGGTGTCATATTGAGAAAACACATCAAAAGAAGATGGGTTGGTCGACACACCTGAAGTAACATCTGACTTTCTGATCATTGTGTGGTCTTTGGAAGCGTAGGTAGGATTTCCTTGGCTATCCAAAGTCCCAAGTGGACTCCAACCGCCAAAACCAGTACCTTCTCCGATACGACCAAACAAATCAACCAAAGTTTGCCCTCCATTTTTCACAATGGCCAAGGCGTCGTTTCCATTGAAATACATTGCCCAAACGCCATTATCATAAGTTGGAGTAACAAATACATCTCCGGCTGCCTGCAACTCATCCCATACTGGGGCCTCAAAACCTGTTCCCAATGAGTCTCTTTTATCCAAAACCACCACCATCACATCGTATGGGGCAATGCTCAACCCATCAAAAGGTGTAATCTGTCCATAGGTGGTTGAGCCATTGTCAAATCGAACAATCCCGTATCCATTCAAAGAAACGGTATTGGCTGTTGGATTATAAATCTCAACAGCTTTGTTATTACTCCAGCCCTCAACGATTTCAGACATGAAAACTTCAGAACATTGAGCGTTTGTACTCATTGCTGCGGCAATGGAAAAAATAGACAATAAAAGTTTTTTCATTTTTTTTTGGTTAGTAAGCAAATGTACGATTAAAATTTACCAACCCGATGATTACGGTTACATTAAAAAAAAGTAAAGAAACGCCATCAGGGCAATTGCTAATGATTTCTTTCTAATCCATTCACTTGAATAAAATGGGCCGTGAAAATATGCGCACCTTTCCCGTTTAAATGATACTCATCAAAAAAACAATCCTTGCCCAAATCAAAATTCTTGAAATCCATTAATTTGAATTCTGGATGGTCTTGAAAAAACTGGAGATAGGCATTTTCAAAATTGCACTGAGCGCTTTTGTGATAAGGACATCGGATGAAAACAATCTCAACTTCGGTCTCATTTCCGACTCTGCTTATTTCTCGTAACCCGGCCAAGTTATCTGCATCCGGATTCAAAGGCTCTTGGGCAAGCTTATCCTGTGCGCTCACTATCTTTTTTAAATGGCTTCCATTCTGCTCTTGAAACCCACCCCAATCCAGATGATCAAAAAATTCATGTTCATCACAAATCAAAACACCGGAAATCAATCGCTTCATAGCCAAAAGTAAATCTCCGATATAATAAAAGCCTCGCTGCTGAAAAGCTTTAAGATGATGTTCTAAGTCTAAAAAAGGCAATAAAGAAATCGTATGCCGCTGCAAACTCTCCTCTGACCAAATCCACTCCTTCATCCGAGACTCAAGCTGATTCTCACTCAATTCAACAAATACCTTTTTTACCTGCGGATTCCATTTCAACAACCACTTCAACTTGTATTGGGTATAGTAAAGTGGCTCCGCTGAACGTGCCAAATTCTTTATCGTTGGATACATAAGATCGTTGACTGCGCACTCCGGGTGACTGTTGCCCAGCACTAAAGTAGATTGATTGGGTTTCAAAACAATCCTAAAATTGTTTTGAGTATAATTTAGAAGCACCCATCCAAATATTGAAAAGATGAAAATCAAAATTGCAAAATGAATGGCAAGTTTGAAAGTGAAACGAATTATCAAATTGGATTTACTCATCACCTAATTTCAACATTTTACATCTGGGCATTAAGATCTATGCAACTTCATACATATTAAAACCAAAATGTGAAAATAGTAAAATATCTTAGCCACATGGCAAAAACAAAAACAGCTTACTTCTGCAGAAACTGCGGACATCAATCCCCCCAATGGTCAGGTAAGTGTCCCAGTTGCTCTGAATGGAACACATTTGAAGAGGAGGTGATTCAACGTGGAAGTAGCGAAACAAAAACCAACGCGGGTATGGTTAGGATCAACCAGCCAGCCAGGACAGTGAAAGAATTGGAGAGCCAAAACTATCCGCGATATGCCATCATTGATCAGGAGTTGAATAGGGTCTTAGGGAATGGATTGGTACCCGGAAGTTTAATCTTGTTTGGTGGCGAGCCTGGAATTGGCAAATCAACATTGCTACTTCAATTGGCATTGCAACAAAACAATATGACAGTGTTGTACGTTTCTGGCGAGGAGAGTGAAGAGCAAATCAAAATGAGGGTTGACCGTGTGGGATTGCAAAACGATTTGTGTTGGTTGGTGATGGAGACTGACATCGAGCAAATAGAGGCACACATAGCGCAAGTTAGACCTCAGTTGGTTATCATTGACTCCATCCAAACCCTGCAAAGCAAACTCATTGATAGCGCTCCGGGAAGTGTCTCTCAAATCAGGGAAAATGCTACACGACTTTTAAAAGTTGCCAAAGAAAACAACATTGCTATTTTCATGATTGGTCACATTACCAAAGAAGGATCCATTGCTGGGCCAAAACTTTTGGAGCACATGGTGGATACTGTGCTGCTTTTTGAAGGGGATAAACAGCATGTTTATCGCTTATTGAGGACCACCAAAAATCGTTTTGGCTCCACCAATGAATTGGGGATTTACGAGATGCAAGGAAGCGGACTGAGGGAAGTTTCCAATCCAAGTGAATTGCTCATTCAACAACATCAAAATGGGCTATCCGGATCGGCCATATCTGCGGCGCTAGAAGGCATGCGTCCGATGCTCATTGAAATCCAAGCACTGGCCAGCACTGCTGTATATGGAACACCGCAAAG
>CAMCTV010000004.1 GCA_945878635.1 Chryseobacterium gleum
AAAAACAAAGCGGATTATTGGATTACGCTTGAAGCGGACACCAAAAACGGAGGATTGAGCAGTGAATTCATTAGCGCCCTATTGGACATGAAATTGGTATTGACAGACAATCAAGAACAAATTGTGCGTTACCAAAACAACACCAATACCATCAAAGGTGTGCAATTAAGTTTACCATCCGCTGGTGCAGAGGCCTATAAAAAAGGTAAGTTAAAACTAGAAGATGAATGGCTAAAGCAAATGTTACAGTCCATTTTGTAACTTTGGCATTATTCATGTAAAAATCAAAAAACAATCAAACCCTATAAAAAAACGAATATGAAAACAATGAAAATTACCATGATGTCCTTGGCGTTAATCGCTGGGATGAGCTTTGCTGCTTGTAAAAAGAACAAGGAAACTGCAAAAACTGATCAAGGAATCAATCCCAAACAACAAGGAGAAGTATTGATCAATGAGTATTGCTCAGTATCGGAATACGCCACTACAGCAGAAGCTTTCAGAGCTACAGCCACTGGTGAGAGCATGGACAGAGAAACAGCCAAAAAGAAAGCGATGTCCAATGCGCAATCAAAATTGGCAAAGTCTATCAGTACAACCATGAAAATTGTTGGTGACAACTACGTTAATTCTACTGAGTTCAACAACAAAGAAGAAGTTACTGAAACATTTCAAGAAATGTCAAGAACAGTAGTAGATCAAAACCTAAAAGGTGCAACTGCAATCTGTGAAAAATTAACCCAAAAGCAAGATGGTAACTATGTATGTTATGTTGCTATTGAATTGAAAGGTGAAGGTCTTATGAATGCATACAACGCTAAGTTGTCTCAAAATGAAAAATTGAAAGCTGACTATAACTACGAGAAGTTCAAGGATACTTTCAACAATGAGATGGAGAAATTGGCCAACGAGCAAAAATAAACTCTCTGGTAAAATGAAAAAGCCCACCGATTGGTGGGCTTTTTTTATGGGTAAAAATCAAACAAATCGAGGGTCTGTTTCCATGATTTGCCCACAAGATTGGCAAGTGCGCAAATCCTGACTGCTATAAAAATGACGAAACCTCGGAAGAAAATCTTTTTCAATGTTCTCTAAAACAAAAAAATCCTCGTGCAACTTGTGATTGCATGATTCACAAAACCACATCAAACCATCTTTCATTTCGCGATCCGCTCTTTTCACCTCAATCACCAAACCAACAGTATTCTCTCCTCTGCGCGGCTGATGCGGAATACCCGCAGGAAGTAAAAACATTTCACCCTCTTTGATCTCAATATCAACTGCCTTTCCTTCTTCTTGTATACCTACCACGATATCACCCTGCAACTGATAAAAAAGTTCCTCCGTTTCATTGTAATGATAGTCTTTTCGCGCATTGGGTCCACCTACCATCATAACGATATAATCTCCTGCATCTTTGTACAAATTTTTATTTCCGACAGGGGGTTTAAGCAAATCCCTATTCTCATCAATCCATTGCTGGATGTTAAAAGGCCTTCTAATCATAAACTATATTGTTATTCTTTTCAATTCATTCAAAAATTGAGGATCTTCTTCAATCTTACTTCCAACCACCACCCACCGTGCACCACCATCCCATGCATCCGTTATTTGTTCAATGCTATGAATACCTCCACCGACAAACAATGGCAATGAGCACTCACCAGAAACAGCTTTAATCACTTCCTTTGAAATGGCGTATTGTGCGCCGCTTCCTGCATCCAAATAAACCAAGCGCATGCCCAACTGCTCACCGGCCAGTGCGGTTGCAGCGGCCAAATGAGGCTTATCCATTGGAATGGGGACCGTGTTGCTGATGTATGAAACAGTAGTTGGCTTTCCTCCATCCACTAAAATGTATGCTGTAGGTAAAAAATCCAGGCTAGCATCCCGCAAGGCCCTTGCATGCACCACGTGTTGCCCAATTAAAAACTCTGCGTTTCTTCCAGATAACAAAGACAACAGTAAAACGCCATCGGCTTCGGCGCATATTTGAGCTCCTGAACCTGGAAAAATCCACACAGGCAATCCACTTTTCTTACAATGCAAAATGCATGAGCGGAGATTGTCTTTATGCAAAAAACTACCACCAACCAAAATTAATTTCACCCCACATTCTTTTGCCATAAATGACAATCTTTCCCAAGAGTCTGGATGACCAATGTCAGGGTCTACCAACATAGCAATACCCCGTGAGTTCAACCAATCAGGCAATTTCTTTGCTTGCATCATGAAGTAAAAATAACGGATAAAATGAACATCATTCCTGAAAAAAATCAATATTTCAAAAAACAAGATTTACTAACACCCTACCGTTAACACAAAAAACCAAATGCACTTGATATGCGCATAGAATTGGTATAGTTTCGAAACATTAAAGTGCAATAAACTAATTTTTTCAGATAATGGAGTTCCAAAGCCTCAATTTTGATTTACAGCCTGAGTGCAATTCACTCATCAAAGTTATTGGTGTAGGTGGTGGTGGTTCAAACGCCGTCAATTACATGTACAACCAAGGCATCAAAGGTGTCGATTTTATCATTTGCAACACCGATGCCCAAGCCATTGAAGTATCACCTGTTCCGCATAAAATTCAATTGGGTGCCAACCTAACTGAAGGTCGCGGAGCTGGTTCTTCTCCAGTTGTTGGAAGAGATGCCGCTTTGGAAAGCATTGAAGCAGTAAGAAACATATTGCACAACGAAAAGAGTAAAACCAGCATGGTATTTATTACTGCTGGAATGGGCGGTGGAACTGGGACTGGAGCCGCTCCAATCATTGCACAAATGTGCAAAGAGATGGGCATTCTTACCGTTGGTATCATCACAGTACCTTTCACTTTTGAAGGTAAGATGCGCCACCATCATGCTGAGGAAGGGGTGAAAGATATGAGAAATTCCGTGGATACATTGCTTATCATTCGCAATGACAAACTCCGCGAATTGTTTGGCAATTTGACCATGAATAAGGCTTTTGGTCATGCCGATGAAGTATTGTGCACAGCGGCGAAAGGAATTGCAGAAGTGATGACCTTAACAGGCTTGGTCAATGTTGATATGAATGACGTGAAAACGGTCATGAAAGACAGCGGTGTTGCCATCATGGGAAGCGGAAGAGCCAGTGGAGAAAACAGAGCCAAGCGCGCTGTAGAAACCGCATTGGAATCCCCACTTTTAAATGACAACGATATTTTTGGAGCCAAGCATGTTCTATTAAATATTACACACGGTGAAGAAGAATTACTGATGGACGAGGTAACAGAAATTACCGATGCCATTCAAGACCGTGCAGGACTAAACGCCAATGTAATCTGGGGATATGGTCAAGACAATCGTCTTGGTGCAGACATCTCCGTTACAGTTATTGCTACAGGCTGGGATGCCAAAGGCATTGATAACGTAATTCCTGGGATCGAAAAAACGGAGCAAGTGGTGGTAGATGTTCATGTAGCTGCTGAAGAAGTGGCCATTCAAAAACCCATCGCTGTGGTACATGAAGTTACCCAACCACTGGCAAGTCCTGTAATGCGCATTGAATTGGAAGAAATTTCCAATAACAATGTCATTCTTGAGCCCGTTGCATTAGAAGACAATACAGAAGTTGAATTGCACCAAACAGAGGTAGCATTTGAAATTGAAATTCCAGAAGAACCTAAAACAATTGATTTGTTTGAAATGAGCGCTCCAGTAGAAGTGCCTCAGATGGTTCAGGAAGAGTTGACATTTGAGCAGGAAGAAGTTAAAATGAAATTCAATGTTCAAGAATCATTGAACGAAGATGTTTTCAAAGTAGTTGGATTTGGAGAGCCGGAAATAACCGCCGAAAACAGAGCTGCCGCACCTGAGGCTTCAATGAATCTAAAGGAAAGAGCAACAGATAGCATTGATCGTTCTTCCATTAACCAATTGCAAATTGAAAGATCTGACCGCATCAAACAAATCTGCATGAAATTAAAAAGCCCTGGTGGATTAAACTCATTGGAAGATGAGCCAGCCTACTTGCGCAAAAAAGTTGTTTTGGATAACCCTCCCGCAAGCAATGAAAGCCAAGCTTCTCGCTTTGGAATATCAGAAACAACCGATTTAAATGGAGAGAAACGATATGGCCTAAGCGATAACAATCCCTTTCTACACGACAATGTAGATTGAGCCCTGAATACAACACAACAACAAAAAAGGACTGAGTAATCAGTCCTTTTTTCATTGTCTTACGCTACAATTTTATACTTTGACCGCGTCCAACATCGAATGGGCCAATTGCTGGCGCTTCCATTCATAGTAGGCAAATCCATAGGTCCAAAAAACCGCCCAACTGCTGTATAGTAAAATAACAATCACCGTCAACCACCAACGCTCCGACACAATTTGTCCTTGCTCATCCTTCACCAAAAAAGGTTCATACTTCCAAATAAAGTTCCATACACCCGTTAAAAACAAAGCTGAAGAAACCAAAAAACTCAAAGCCACAACGCCAATAACGGCTGATTTATTGGGTCGCGTTCCCTCAGATGAAGAGTGATTCCAATAACCCACTACCCTATTGCGCTCATCATGAACAATTGAAACATCTTCTTGGTAGCGCGTGTGATAAAGACCATCATTCATACCGATAAAAATGATATCATTCAATTTGACCCAACGCTGAGGTCCTTTTTTCTCTTCTCCATCTATAACACTGGTTCCGCCTTGTTGAAGCGAACCACGAGTCAAGACCAAGTTTGTTGAAGGAAACAATATTCTTAATTTCATGGATCAAAAATAATTCAAAAGCGTTATTGAAACGCGATCTCCACTTTTCTATCCCGAACATTAATCCCACTGCTCTGAGGAATTGTTATCTCCACATCAATTTGATTGAGCAATGTTCCATGTGCCATCAGGAAACTTTGAACGGAAAACGCCCTCTCCCAAGCCAGTCTTTCATTCGATGCCAAATCTCCTGCTGCATCATATGAACCCATCAATTTAACCTTCTCCATGGGATGAAGCAACAAATACATGCTCAACTCAATCAGTTCTTTTGTGTAAACATCCTCCAATGCTGATTGATTTTTCTGAAACAAAACGGTAGGTGTTGGGGGTCGATTAGAACGGAGAGGCGAATAAACCAACCCGCTGTTGTCTGCCAATAAATCGGATTCATCCTTCACTACTAACCATTGCACATCACCCAATTGAAGCCCCAAGTACTCCCATGAAACCCTCCCACCAGCATCCGTTATCAATTGCGCAATCGTTTTTCCGTGCTTGTCTTCTATGCGAAATGACTCATAGGACAGCGGTCTATTCAAAGAGTCCAGAAACTGCCATTGGTTTACGACACCCAAGGACAATACTACGCATCCCTTTGAATCCTCAAAAGTTTCCAAGTGAATTCCATTCTTTCTCCAAGTAAAAGGCTGATTAAAAACAAAACAAAAAGAATCCTGTTCCAATTTCTTTTTCAACTCAAACAAAGCGTTCTTGTTAGGGGATGCCTGTTGCCGATTGGAAACCAACCAACCACTCTCTTCTGACCACATCACCCACTGAAAATCATCAGCGTCAGAATTGATTGGCGACTCCAATTGCCATCGAACACCAAAAGATTCTTGAGTTGGTGAAAGGAATATATCCCAATCGCCGCGTTCTGTTCTTGAGGAGAAACACAATCCATCAATATTCATTATTGGATAACGTTCATCTGCATTGGTATTGATGCCCATACCCAAATTTTGAGCCTCTGACCAATGTCCATTGACCCATTTGATTCTGTATAGATCCCAACCTCCGATACCTCCTGCTCTATCCGAAGAAAAATACAACCACTGTTCTCGTTGATCAAAAAATGGTTCAGCATCATTGCCCAACATATCCGCCATCAAAACATCCAGCACACCGTTTTTCTTGCAAAAAATCTTCCTCATTTGCTTTCCATTCACTGAATGAATCTGCGTAAAAAACAACAAACTATCGGATTCAAATCCAGGTCCAATTCCTGACCAAACATTTTGCTCGGCAGTGAATCCATTGTCTTTAAAGTCAATCGATTTCCACTGAACATCTGTTTTCCAAGTATCCTGCTGGGAATTGGCTACAAATGAAGTCACAACAGCGGGAATACCGGTATTAAGAAATAGAGCGTGACCTTGATTTGAAATGGGAATAGACGTGCACGACCACTGGGCAAGAACTTGTCCGGTTGTCAAAATGAATACAATCATCCACAGCATTCGCATGGAAACAAATTTCCGCCAATCTAAACCACTTTGTGGCCTAAAAACAAAGAGGTTTGAACATCACCCGGTTAATCCTCTTCCCTCTGAAGCGCATCATATACCAGTTCCGCTTCATCAAACCATTCCTGACCAAATTTTCTAATCAACGGTTCTTTCAAAAATCGAAATACGGGAACCTTCAATTTTGAACCACATTCACATGCCGGCTCACAAATTCCCCATCGATGAAAATTAACACCGGTGTATTCCTTGAGTTCATTGGTTCTGATTGGATAGAGATGGCAACTGATGGGTTTTTTCCATTGTGTTTTGCCATCCAGAAAAGCTTTTTCATATCCGCATTTTGCAATTCCATTTTGGTCATAAAAAACAAAAGCACAAGCACCGTGATCACCGTACAACGGAGTTGTCAATTCTTGATCGTCATCTACTACCACAAATCCTTTTTCCTCAACTACAGAAACGTGCTCTTGAGGGAGATATGGTTTAACCAATGGCCAATATTTTTCTAATTCATCCACTTCCTCCAATGTCAAAGGCGCGCCACTGCTGCCTTCAACACAACAAGCACCTTTGCATGCGCTGAGATCACAGACAAATTGCTCCTCAAAAATATCCTCGCTGACCAATGTAGTCCCTATAATTATCATGCAACAAAACTACACCCAAACCTTGGTTCCTTCCGAACAATTGGAACAAATATCAATGCTCTTTCTGCTGTTCATCAATTGACTACGAAACCTTTTGTATTCGTCATTGTTCCATACCTCATTCAACGATTGGTTTCTGAGACTTCCCATCTTGTAGGCTGCATCCTTATCAAAACAACAAGGAACAATGCCACCGTCCCAAGTAATGACACAAGATGACCACAAACGCCAACAATGGTTATCCAATTCACTCTTAATCACCCATTGACCTTGGGCATTCTTTCTGTAACGTCTGTATTTTTCATTCACGGGCATCAACGGATGATCATCAGACGGATGATACAACTGCGCTGTTTTCCACTTAACCTCATTCACTCCTGCTGATTTGGCCCATGCACTAATCTCCTCCACTTCATGCTCATTGGGTTTAACCACCAATGTTTGCACGATGATGCGCGGATGGTTAACTTTTCTTTTCCGCTTTTCAGCAACCAAAAGTGCAACCGCTTTCTTCACCTCATCAACCCTACCATTGACGCGGTATTGCTCATAGACCTCTTGCGTGAAGCCATCCAAACTGATGATGATACGATCTAATCCGCTATCGATAATGTCTGACACCATTTTTTGATTCATAAAATGGGCATTGGTCGAAACGGCGGTATATATTCTAGCCTGATGAGCAAGCTGGATCATCTTTATCAACTGCGGATGAATAAATGGCTCACCTTGAAAATAAAAATTGACATGAAAAACAAATTTATTCCATTCCGTTAACCAGAATTTGAATTCTTCCAACTTAAGATTTCCAGTTGGTCTTGAAAACACTTTCAATCCAGAAGGACACTCTGGACATCCCAGATTACAAGCCGTTGTTGGTTCAACACTTAAGCTAATAGGAAGACCCGGATGATGGGCATTTCTTTGATAAAATCCTTTGTAAACCAAAAAAGCATTCCAACACTTTTTAAAAGTGACTGCCCGTAAAAACCGAAGTGCATCGCGCCAAAACATTAGTCCTCCACACTAAATCGCAATGACATCGTAATGCTGGCCGACTTCTCCTTGGAGCTCGTATTGAAAGAACCACCCCAGGAGTACTCATCCTCTGAGGAATTGGGTGCAACAATTTGAAAAACCCCCATATCTCCGTTCTTTAAAACGCCCAGAGCACAACCAGACTCTTCTGCAATTTTCTGAGCGCGAAGCGCTGCGTCTTTTGTGGCCTCTGCAATCATCTCAATTTTCAGTGCCGCCAATTGTGTGTAATAGTATTCTGGACGCATGGAATTCAATTCAAGTCCTTTGTTGATCAGTTCAGTCACTTCACGGGACAGCGCTTCCACTTTGTCTACCTCCTTGGACTCTATCTTCACTTCTTGTGAGAGGTTGTAACCGTTGAAATAAGATGTTGAGTTTCCGTCTCTGTCTGTTTCAGTTCTGTATACTTTCTCAATTTCAACGGCAGAAAAAACCAAATCTCCTTTCTTCATTCCTTTGGAAGTCAGGTAATCACCCAACAATTTGGTATCCGCATTGAGTGCATCATAGGCTTCCTTTAAGGTCGGTGCATAGCGCGAATATTGACCCCTCCATACAATCAAATCGGAGGTAAATGTCTTCTCGGCTTTGCCTGTAACTGCTATCGCATCCTCATGACGATTGCGATTTTGAATGGCATTCCCCAAAATGTATGCGGTGATGATGACACTCAATCCAATCAAAAGTTGCGGTATATTTTTTTTCAATGCGTCCATAATCTATCGTTCGTCTTCAAATATAGCGGTTTCAACGATTATCTTTACGCCATGATGATGATTGAAAAATTAAAGGCATACGAAAACAAGCAACCAGAAATTGTTTTTCATTGGAAGGATGGCGAAACCGAAGCAGAAGGTTGGGTAGTGATCAACTCGCTCCGGGGCGGAGCGGCAGGTGGAGGAACCCGCATGCGCAAGGGATTAGACAAAAGAGAAGTTGAATCGCTGGCCAAAACCATGGAGATTAAATTTAGTGTGAGCGGTCCTGCCATTGGGGGAGCCAAAAGTGGAATCAATTTTGATCCTGCGGATCCCAGAAAGCAAGGAGTTCTTGAGAGATGGTATGCTGCAGTTAAGCCATTATTGAAAACGTATTACGGAACTGGGGGCGACCTCAATGTTGATGAAATACATGAGGTCATTCCCATTACAGAGCAGAATGGGGTTTGGCATCCGCAAGAAGGCGTTTTTAATGGGCACTTCAATCCCAGTGAATCACAAAAAATCATCCGCATTGGACAATTGCGCAGAGGGGTCATCAAAGTGTTGAATGATGTTCAATACACACCGTCTTTGGAAATGGGATACAAAGTGGCGGATATGATTACCGGCTATGGGGTAAGTAAAAGTGTTGAACAATATTATAAAATTTGGGGAGGGTCAATCAGCGGTAAACGCGTGATCGTTCAAGGATGGGGCAATGTAGGGGCAGCAGCAGCCTTCTACGCCGCCCAAGCTGGCGCCAAGGTGGTAGGAATTATTGACCGCAATGGAGGAATCATGGATCCACAAGGCCTAAGCTTTGAATCCATCACCCATTTATTTGTGCAGAGACAAGGCAACCAGCTGGTGAGTGATCAAATGATTTCATTTGACGAAATCAACCAAAAGATATGGTCCATGGGAGCTGAGGTATTTCTTCCATGTGCAGCTTCAAGATTGGTAACCAAAGAACAAGTAGAGCAATTGATAACTTCAGGTCTTGAAGTTATTTCTTGTGGTGCCAATGTGCCTTTTGCGGACCAAGAAATCTTCTTTGGACCCATTGCTCAAATGGCCGATCAACAAGTATCCATCATTCCTGATTTCATCGCCAACTGCGGTATGGCCAGGGTTTTTGCTTACTTAATGAGCAGTGACTTAAAGTCCATTGATGACAAAGCCATTTTTGAAGATACCTATCAAATCATTGGCAATGCCCTCAAAGAAATTCATGAAATCAACCCTTCAAAAAATAATATCACCGCTTCTGCGTTTGATATCGCATTGAAAAAACTGAACGTATAAAATTGAGAATAAAAATAACATCTTTCTTGACTTGCCTTTTGGCACTGCAGGGTGTTGCTCAGCAAGTGGGGCTTTGGAATGATCTATTCAGCTACAACAAGATCAACAAACTCGCTCTTGGTCAAACCAATGAAGTTATTGGTCTATCTGAAAATGGAATTATCATTTTCAACTCATTGGAAAAAAGCTTTCAGAAAATAAGCAAAACCAATGGTTTGAATGATGTAGCGCCAACGGCTGTTGCCTATATTGCTGATGAAAACACCATTGTACTTGGGTATCAAAATGGAAATATTGATCTATTAAAATCATCAGGAACGGTCAACGTGCCCGACTTCAAGTTGAGCAACATCATTGGAGACAAGTCAATCAAACACATTGACATACAAGACAACTTGGCCTACCTATCTACAGGTATCGGACTTTTGGTTTTGAATTTAGAAGAATACGAAATTAAAAACACCGCCCTTTTAGGGGATAACGGAAGTGCTGAGCAAGTTTTGTTCACGCTTCATTATAACCAAAAAATGTATTCTGTGGGCCCCAATGAAATCAATTCAATTGAAAGCAACAATCCTTTTTTAGCCAATTTTCAAAATTGGGATGTCCCATTTTCCAGTGGCAATGGTAAAATCGTTTCAGCCTATGGTTTTGAGCAATGGATCTACTTCATCATCGAAGAACAAAATACATACACCATTTGGAAAGGAGATATCTTGCTCAACAGTTTTGAACCATTTAGCGCCATTAATACCAATGCTGCACCCCGTTCTTTATGGTGCAATGGCGACGCAATTACTGTTAGCCTTGAAGACCGTTACTTGATCTTAAATAACCAAGGAGAAATTGTATTTGAAGACAATCAAAACGACTGGCTATACCTTTCCCCGAACCATGTCATTATCGATGCTTCTGGAAAAAAATGGTTGGGCAATCAAATTTTAGGTTTGTGTTCAAGAGAGGTTGATGGAACAGAGAGAATTCACACACCAATAGGACCTTATTCCAACATCATGCGCAAAGTAAATCCATACAATGACCAAGTTTGGCTGGCCACTGGCAATGTTTTTCCATGGTGGGGGAACACCTATACCTATTGCTTTCAATCTGCCTATATTCAGAACAGTTGGATCAATGAAAGTTTTGGAAATGGAGCCAACACATTTGGCGATGGTGTTTTTGATGTATTGGACGTTGCTGTAGATCCCAACGACAATAAACACGTACTATTTGGAAGCTGGGAGGAAGGTTTAATTGAAAGACAAACCGATGGCCGAATCAATATTTTCAATTCTGCAACGGGCAAAAACCCGCTCAATTCCTCTGTTGATACAGCCAACAATTGGACAGCAGTGGGAAGTGTACAATTTGACCTCAGCGGTAACGCTTGGATTGGAAATAGTTTTTCCGAAAACCCTGTTGTCGTTTATACCAAAGAAAAACAATTCATCGATTTCAATTTCAGCCCAATGGTTTCCAAGTCCGACATTGTAGAGCAGGTCTTTCATTCTCAAGCAGGTTATGTGTTTGCCATTATCCGCGGAAAAGGAGTCCTGGCGATCAATTACAATGGAACAATTGACAACAAAGATGATGATGTATACAAGTTATTGGTCGACAAAGAAGGGCAAGGAGGTTTACCCACTAAAGATGTATACTCCATTACTGAAGATTTGGATGGAAATATTTGGCTGGGTACCATCAAAGGCGTTGCGATATTTTACAACCAAGAAGCGATTTTTACTGAAGAAAATTTTGATGCAGAACAAATACTGATCTCACAAGATGGAAACACCCAAATCCTTTTAGAAACAGAGGCCATCAATAACATTGAAATTGACGGCGGAAACAACAAGTGGATTGCCACCCAAAACAATGGTGTGTATCGATTCAGCCCAGATGGCTTGACGCAATTGGCACATTACACCAAAGAGAATACACCGCTTCCATCCAATAACGTATACGACATCGGCATCAATCAAGCCAATGGGCAAATCTTCTTTGCCACCGACAGAGGGCTCATTTCCTACACCGGAGACGCCACCAATTTTGACAATAAAATGGAGAAAGTGTATGCTTACCCCAACCCTGTCCCATCAGATTATCAAGGATTAATATCTATTCAAGGCTTGGCTTATGAGAGTCAAGTAAGAATCACTGATATCGCTGGCAAGATGGTTTTTTCGGGAAGCAGTGAAGGTGGACGTTGTGTTTGGAATGGCAAGGATGCCCAAGGCAATCGTCCATCGGCAGGTGTTTACATTATCATGGCTGGAGATTCCCAAGGGGACGTTAAAAACGTTTCTAAAATAGCATTTGAGCGTTGATTTTTTTTCTTTCCTTTACATCATGATATTCATACAAGTTTCAGAAGCACCCTCTATGGAGGTGCTGGATCTCATCCTCAAAGGCGGATGGGTTATGGTGGCGTTGGGCATTCTTTTGGTCTACACCATTTATATACTCATCGAGCGAATGCTGTATTTCAATCAGCAAAACATTGCCCCTGCTGAAAAAAGCAGGAGACACATAGAATTGCTCAGAACGGGGGAAAACCATGGAGCATCACAATTGTGCACCACTGTAAAAGGTTCATGGGGAAGAATTTTCATTCACGCTGGAAGTGCCAATAATCTCGAAGAGGTGAATCAACTGCTTTCAGATGCTACCAATATTGAAATTGCACATTATGAAAAAGGACTTTCTTCATTGAGTTTGATTGCTGGTGTTGCGCCTTTGTTGGGTTTTATTGGAACCATCTTTGGTGTAATCACCATTTTCTTTGACATCTCTGTTTCGCAGGACATTAGCATAGCGGTTATTTCAGAAGGTTTGTATCAAAAAATGGTGTCCTCTGCCGGTGGTCTTGTTGTCGGCATTTTGGCATTTTCTGCTTATCATATTTTCCAACAAAAGATTGATCACTTTTCACGAAACATCCAAGAGCACGCTTTGTTGGTGAAATTGGCACAAAAAGAAAGTCAGTCCTAAAATGAAAATCAATCGTCGCAGAAAACATGGTGCGGAGGTTAGCACCCATTCATTGAATGACATCATGTTTTTTCTTTTGCTTTTCTTTTTGATTTTGTCCACCATGGCCCATCCCAATGTGCTGAAAGTAATGTTGCCTGAGTCTAAAGAAAACAAAGCCAAAGAGGCCAAACAAAATGTACAAGTTGCCATGGATGCCAACGCGCAATTGTTTTATGAAAACAAACCTTGCTCCGCAGAGGATCTTGAACGAAAACTAGAATTGGTTCACCAAAAAGATTCTACCATTGCCGTATCCCTTCAAATGGACAAAACATTACCGATTCAAAAATTGGTTGAGGTGATGGAAATCGGCAAGCGACAGCAAGTATCTATGTTTTTAAAAACAACAAAACCACAACAATGACCAGTATCATTCTTGCGGTTTTCTTGATGGGTTACGTCCTCATCGCCACTGAGCACTATGTAAAAATTGACAAAGCTGCAACTGCACTATTCATTGGTGTAGCATGCTGGGTGCTCATGGTGACCGGATATTCTGAGCCCCTTCCACATTGGTTGTCTGATATAACAACTTTTGGAGATACCCACTTTTTTTCAGAACGCCTGGCACATCACATCGAAGAAATTTCAGGAATCCTATTGTTCTTGATGGGAGCTATGACCATTGTAGAGATCGTAGATGCGCATGACGGATTCAAATTGATTACAGACCGCATCACTACCAAGAAAAAAAGTCGTTTGCTTTGGATCATTGGTCTGCTCACTTTTTTCTTGTCGGCAGCTTTGGATAATTTGACAACATCCATCGTCATGATAAGTCTGTTGCGTAAGCTCATTCCGGATCAACCCACCCGGTGGCTATTTGCCGGTATCGTTGTCATTGCGGCCAATGCTGGTGGTGCCTGGTCTCCCATTGGAGACGTCACCACGACGATGCTTTGGATTGGTGGACAAATCAGTACACTGCCTTTGGTACAACATTTATTCTTACCCAGTCTAATCAGTCTAATCATACCAGTATCCTTTGTGTCATTACAGCTTAAAGGAAATCTAGACTCGATCCCCAAAAGCACCAGCATCCCTGTGACCCGCAAAGAACAAAATGTGATCTTATTCTTGGGTTTGGGAGGGTTATTAGCCGTTCCATTTTTCAAACAAATCACCCACCTCCCCCCTTTCATGGGCATCATGCTCAGTCTAGGTATTTTGTGGATTGCCACAGACCTTATGCATGGACGAAAATTGGATGAAGAGAAATCGGGGTTCAGTGCTTTGCACGCCTTGCGCAAAATCGACATTCCATCCATTCTTTTTTTCTTGGGAATCCTTTTGGCCGTTGGCGCCTTGCAAGAAGTCGGAATTCTCTCCTCTTCTGCTATTTGGCTTAAAGAACAACTTAATAATCCTTACACCATCAATTTGGTCATTGGCATACTCAGCGCAATAATCGATAACGTTCCATTGGTTGCGGCATCCATTGGCATGTATCCCATTACAGAAATGGGGACTGATGTATGGGCCAATCACTTTGTGCAAGACGGTGTTTTCTGGGAATTTTTGGCTTACTGTGCCGGGACGGGCGGAAGTATTTTGATCATTGGTTCTGCAGCAGGCGTTGCCGTAATGGGATTGGAAAAAATCGATTTCGGATGGTACTTCAAGAAGATTAGTTTATGGGCTTTATTGGGGTATTTGGGAGGTGGGCTTGTTTACATGTTAATGCACCTATAGTTTCAACCAACTGCGTTGAATAACTCTTTGAATATTTCCAAAGGACAAAACAAAAAGCGCTCATCTTCGTTCAGCATAAAAGAACGAACATGACTTTGACAACCATTTTTCTACAAGCAGCAGTAAATCTTCCGGATGCTGCAGCGCCGCACAACACCACAATCGCTGAAACGCTTTTGCATCAATTGGCCACTGGCTGGTACATCTATGTACCTCAATTGTTCATGAGTGTTTTGAGTGTTTATATTATCATCGATAGATGGATTGCCACTAAAAATGCATTGAAAGGAGAGGCCAATTTTCTACCTCGCATCAAAGAATACATCTATGCAGGCAAAATTGATATGGCCAAGGATTTGGCCAAAAACATGGGCACTCCAGAAGGAAGCATCATTCACAAAGGTCTAAGCAGAATTGGCAAACCCGTTAATGACATTAAGAAAGCCATTGAGAATGTTGGCAAGCAAGAAACGGCAAAACTAGAGAAGAACGTCATCGTTTTGGCAACCATCGCTGGTGTTGCGCCTGTATTTGGATTCTTGGGAACTGTGTTTGGTGTAATTACCATTTTCAAAGACATTGCTGAAGCAGGATCATTACAAATCAGCACAGTATCAGAGGGATTGTATTTAAAGATGATTTCATCTGCTGTGGGTTTGATTGTCTTCATGATTGCGCACATTGGCTACAACTTAATGATTTCAAGAATCAATAAAGTCGTCAATAAGATGGAAGCCCACGCTATCGAGTTTTTGGATATCCTTGAAGAACCAACCCACTAATCAATATGGATTTTGGAAGGAAAAATAAGGTTCATGTTGAACCTGCGATGTCGGCACTGTCCGATATCATCTTCATGCTGTTGATCTTCTTCATCATCGCCAGTACATTGGCTGTGAACGGAGAGGCGGTCAATCTTCCCAAAACCACAACAGGGCAACCATCAGTGGGAAGCACCACCGTGACCATCACCAAAGATTTGGTGTATTCATTGAACAATGAAGTCATTGAAAAAGATCAACTCAAAGAAAGACTGCAGAGTTACTTCTTTGGAAGACCGCAAGAAAAGCGCACTGTAATTCTAAATGTGGATCGCGATGTTCCCACTGGAGAGACCATTGAACTATTTTCAACCTTGAAGGTACTGCACTGTGAACCCGTTATTGCAACGCAAACACCCAAGCCCGAGTAATGATTCAGAAGTACACCCCATTTGTTGGCACATTGATCTTTCACAGCATCCTTTTTGGCATGCTTATCATGGGCATGCGAAGTTGTACCAAATTACCACCCATCGAGCCTATTCAATATGAGAGTTTGAGCTTGGCCGCGCTGGGCGATTTTGAACCTGGAGAAGGGGAATATGTTGACTTAGGAGCAGAAAGCGCTGCTATGAGTGCTGCCAGCGGTGATGTCAATGAAGTTATTGCCGATGCGCAATCGCAAGTCACTGCACAAGGTGATGACACGCCGTCTGAAAGCAACAATACCAACGCCGACCCCAATCCGCAACCAACAGCGCAGGAGCAGCAACAAAACGCACAGAAGAGCAAAATCAACAATCTCTTTGACAAAGGAAAGAATACTTCAGCCGGTGACACTCCTGGTGGAGGCGGGATAGAGGGCAATCCTGATGGCACGCTTGGAGGCAAAGGCATGTTTGGAGGATCTGGTGGTGAAGGAAAATGGAGTTTGAAAGGCCGTGGAATGAAATCCGCCCCAAGCTTAGAAAAAAAACCAGACTTTGCCGGAACCATTTACCTGAACATTACTGTGGATAGTGAAGGAAAAGTGACCAGCGCTACCGTTGATCCCGTTCAGTCCAAAGTATCTGCTGAAGGCTTCAAGCAACTTTCAGAATTGGCCATTGAGGCCGCCAAAAAAGCGCGTTTTACCACCTTTGCCAATAGCAAAAAGCAAGTGGGTTCGATTGTGATAACGTTCAAACTCAAATGACCTATTCAGCAGCCCTGCAATTTCTATTTGAACAATTGCCCATGTTTCACCGCATTGGTGCAGCTGCTTACAAACCTTCATTGAGCAACACAGAAGCCCTTTGCGAATGGCTCAATCACCCAGAAAAAAAAGTAAAGACCATCCATGTCGGTGGCACCAATGGAAAAGGCTCAACCTCTTCACTCATTGCATCCAGCTTGCAGTGCGCTGGATTCAAAGTAGGTCTTTACACCAGTCCTCATTTGATAGATTTCAGGGAGCGAATCAAAATCAATGGTGAATGGATTGAGGAAGACTTCATGACTCAATTTGTGTTAAGATACAAAAATTGGAACGAACGCAATATTGAGCCATCCTTCTTTGAACTCACATTTGCCATGGCCATGGATTACTTCTGCGAACAACAAGTGGATTATGCTGTTATTGAAGTGGGTATGGGTGGACGATTAGACAGCACCAATGTTATCTCACCCTTGCATTGCATTATCACCAACGTCTCCAAAGACCACATGCAATTCCTGGGAGACACCATTCCTAAAATTGCGCAAGAAAAAGCGGGCATTCTCAAAAGAGGAATAGCAGCCACTTTTGGACCTATGCGAGAAGAAGCTTTGGTTGTCCTAAAAAACAAAGCAGAAGATCTAGGCATTTCCTTTCAGTCAGCAGCAATTCAAGCAACATATCCTAGCCCTTTAGTAGGAACCTTTCAAGACGAAAACAAATCCACTGCATTCTGCGCCCTAAAAACACTTCAACAAACAATACCCGCCATCACAGACCGCGCTATTGAAGAAGGTTTTAAAAATGTAATTCAAAACACAGGGCTATTGGGTCGTTTTCAAACCCTTTCTGAAAATCCCACAACCATTGTTGATGTTGGACACAATGAAGATGGCTTAAACTTGGTATTTGCTGAAATTCAAAAACGCTCATTTCAAAAATTACACATCGTGCTGGGAATGGTGAATGACAAGGACATTGAAAATATTCTTGAATTGTTCCCTAAAACAGCGCAGTACTATTTCTGCAAAGCCAATATTCCCAGAGGTCTAGACGCAACCCTACTTTGTAATATGGCACAACAGAAAAATCTGATTGGCGAGGTGTATTCTTCAGTAGAAAAAGCATATGAAAGTGCCAAGAGCAAGGCCCATGAGGAAGACTTGGTACTGGTAACAGGATCTTTCTTCACCGTTGCCGAGGTCCTTCAAATTATGCGTTGAAAGCATTCCAACCTTGCGCCCTTAGCGGAATAGCCTCATTGCCTCTGGTAATAATGCGCGGACCACTCACCTCCTCTGTCATGTGACCAATCACTGTGAAATGGGGACTACCTTTTATCTTTTCGTAATCTGATTGAGAAATTGTAAAAAGCAATTCGTAATCCTCACCACCATTCAATGCACAAGTGGTGGCATCCAAATGAAACTCTTCTGCCACGCGCTGAACATCTGGCGAAACTGGAATTTTGGCCTCGTACAAATCACAACCCAATTCACTTTGCGTGCACAGGTGCATGATTTCGGAGGACAACCCATCAGAAATATCTATCATCGCAGTTGGCGTAACCTTTAAATCTTCTAAAAATTGAATTGCATCCACTCTCGCTTCTGGCTTCAATTGCCTCTGTAGAACATAATCGTATCCTATCAATTCTGGTTGAATGGATGGAGTGGCTTTATACACCTCTTTCTCTCTTTCCAAAACTTGCAAACCCAAGTAAGCCGCTCCCAAATCACCTGTTACTACCAACAAGTCATTGAGCTTGGCGCCTGAACGGTAACTGACCTTTTCAGGATAAACTTCACCAATTGCAGTGATGGACAGAGTCATGCCATGCAATGCTGTTGAAGTATCACCTCCAATTAAATCCACTCCATATTTCTCACAAGCAATTTGCATTCCCGCGTATAACTCCTCGATGGCTTCCAAAGAAAATCGATTGCTAACTGCAAAACTCACCGTAACATATTTTGGAGTTGCATTCATAGCACAGATATCACTAACGTTTACTGCAATGGCTTTGTAACCCAAATGCTTCAATGGTGTGTACATCAAATCAAAATGAACACCCTCAACCAACAAATCTGTAGTGACCACCTGATCTGTTGAACCTCCCGTTGCCAAAACAGCTGCATCATCGCCAACACCTTTCAATGTTGTTTCATGTTGAGGAACAAAATATTGTGTCAGGTGTTTGATCAATTCAAACTCACCCAAGCTATCCAACTCAGTACGATTTTCCATATTGCAAAGATACTATGATTGTGAAGGACGAATGGCCTTCAAATTCAATTGAACCGATGTTCTCCCGTTAAATACATTAATCTCCAAAGCACACAAAACATCTACCGGTCCAGCCAATATTGCATCCATATATTCTGCCATATTAAAACCGATGGCATCATAATACGTCCCACCCATTCCTTGACGAAAAGAACACTTGAGGTGTTTTCCATCAGCTCCAATTTGCCTCGGAGGAAAAGCGGGTCTCAACCCTTCCATAAGAAATACAGGAGCCATGTTTTCCGGTCCACAAGGTGCAAATCCACTTAAAGCTTTAACCCAATCCATTTGCAACTCAGACAGCTGAACTTCGATATCATACAATACAACAGGAACAGGACGCACTCCGTTAAGCGATTCCCGAACCACCGCATTGAACTTTGTTCTAAATGACAATAGATTTTCTTCCTTCAAACTCATCCCGGCGGCCATGGTATGTCCTCCGAACTGAATCAACTCTTCCTTGCAAGCATTGAGGGCTTCATAAATATCCAAGCCTTCAATGGAGCGAGCACTTCCTGCCCAGACATCATGGCTTTTGGTGAACACAATGGTGGGTCGATAGTGTTTCTCCAAAACACGCGATGCCACTATTCCAATCACCCCTTTTAACCAATGCTCATTCCACAAGACATTGACAAAAGCTTCTTGGTTAAATGGATCCGCCTCCCACACTGCCAGTGCTTCGGCTGTTACGTTCTGGTCAATGCTTCGTCGAGACTGGTTGTACTCTTCAATTTGACCCGCAATGCTTTCCACCTCTGAAGGGTCATTGGCCAAAAGCAGGGAAACCGCAGCATTACCCGAGGCTATTCGTCCAGCCGCATTGATACGAGGCGCAAGCAAAAAGACGATATCACTAACAGACCAATTCCGGTCCTTGGCTCCAGAAAAAGCTATCAATCCTTTCAAACCTGGGCGCATATTCTGCTGCATCATTTGCAATCCCTGGGCTACCAAACTTCTATTTTCATCCACCATTGGAACGATATCCGCACATGCGGCCACTGCAACCAAATCCACAGTGGTTAAAATCCAACTCATTGGCCAGCCTTTTCTTTCTGCGCAGGCCATCATCAATTTATAGCCTACACCACATCCGCTCAGTCCTTTGAATGGGTAAACACAATCTTTCCTCTTGGGATTCAAAACTGCATTCGCTGCCGGCAAAATATCCGGCTCATGGTGATCGCAAACAATCACATCTATACCAGCGTTTCGGCATTGCAATATGCGAGGTCCATCTTTTGTTCCGCAGTCCAATGTAATGATCAACTGAAACTCCTGATCAATGGCCCATTGAGCGCCGTTGGCTGAAAAACCGTACCCCTCTTCATATCGATCTGGAATGTAAGAAACACAGTTGGCCTTTACTTGATTCAACACCGACATCACCAATGCCACGGAACAAGTTCCGTCAACATCATAATCCCCAAAAACCAAAATCTTTGAGCCACGATCCAAATGAGAAAGGAGCAAATCCGCAGCCTTGTTCATGTCCTGCATCAGAAAAGGACTGTGCTGAGGCAATCCCAATGGGGAAGAAAACACACCCCAATCCTCAATTTCTCTGGCTTGTATCAATCGGCTGAAAGGTGACAATCCCCTGCTCGTTTCAGCTTCTGCTTCTCGTCTTTTCCAAATCATGCGGCAAAGGTGATGCTTTCAAGTCAACATCACAAATCTTGCATAACAAACACATATTTCGTCAGGATTTGCAACCTATTCATTTACGATATGGTCTTTTTTAGTATATTGCACAACCGAAAAGCCTAAATTAAGAAATGAAAACAACCCAGTATTTCTCTTTATTCGTTTCAGCGATGGTCTCGTTATTGTTATTAACGGGCTGCCCAAATCCTGAAAATAAAATCCCTGCCAATTGCTTTGATGGCATCTTAAATAATAACGAGCAATTGATTGACTGTGGCGGTCCTTGCGAGGAATGCGACCATTGTATCGATGGGATTTTCCAACCAGACTTGGGTGAAACTTGGTTGGATTGTGGCGGAGAATGTGGCGCTTGCGACCCATGTGCTAATGGCATTCAAGATAGCTTGGAAATGGGCGGTGATGAGACAGGCGTTGACTGTGGCGGAACCAATTGTGGACCATGCGGTGACCTTTGTGGTGATGGATTTTTGAACGGAAACGAAACCCAAATTGATTGTGATGACACCGCTTATGTGGATGTTGACGGAAACAACTACTACAACTTGGGTGATATCTATACCGGAAATTGTCAAATCTGCCCTACTTGTATCGATGAAATCATGAATGGCAATGAAGTGGGTATCGACTGCGGTGGATCAATGTGCAGCCCATGTGCAACTGACGGTAACTGCACCAACGGAGTGGTTGATGGCAATGAGTTCTGGACAGACTGCGGTGGAAGCACTTGTCCTTATTGCGATTCTATTTTGGATTGGAATGCAGGAGCGACAGCCTTCACTTCATTGAGCTTCATCAAAACATTCAGCGGTTATAGTTTTGACGTAACAGGAACAACTTTGACCAGTGAAATGTTAAATATCAAATGTGCTGAACCTGCTGCTGGCTGGTTGCCCGGAACTGTAATTTCGATGAATCCGAGCACAACAGATCAGGTTGCATACACCAAGAATGGTGTGGTTTACTCCACTTTGATCAATGGCGCTTCTGGCTCATTCACACTGACCAAATTTGATGCTCCCGCCGCGGCAGATGCCTATATCCGCGGAACTTTCACTGGAACATTGAAATCCAATACAGGAGCAACAATGTCTATTACCAATGGTATGATTCAAATCAGATACGAATAATCTGAAATTATATTTCACTCAAAAAAGGCTACCAATTGGTAGCCTTTTTTATTGCTTAATCGCCCTTAGCATCTCTCGCTTGCCTGGTGGACCCGCAAGCCGCTCAACTTGAAAACCAACCTGCTTCAAATTTCTGCGCACTTGTCCTTTGGCACAGTAACTAACCCAGACGCCTTCAGTATTCAGCAAATCATAACATTTCTGCATCATTTCCAATGTCCATAAATCTGGCTCCAACTCTGGTCCAAAGGCATCAAAATAAATCACATCAAACTTTTCATTCAAACCCATTTCCTGTAATCCTTTTCTCAATTTTTTAAAATGAAAGGAATGATTAAACTGGTTGACTTCATCAAAGGATGATGCATGAATATCTTCAATAACCGATTTTCGTTTTTCATCCCACTGTGCATCACACAACGCAGTGACCAATTGGCTATTCAATGGAAAAGGCTCCAATGCCGTGTAATGGATAACCTGATTGGGTTTAGCTTCATAAGTTAATAATGCATTTAGCCCTGTGCCCAACCCTACTTCTAAAACAGATGTTTTTGATCGATGATCAAACAATTTCAATCCATTCTTGATAAATACATGGTTGCTTTCTTGCTCTGCTCCATGCCGTGAATGATACGTTTCATTCACTTCTGGAATCCAAAAAGTAAATGAACCATCTTCAGTTTTAATCAATTTGCGCACTGGTGAATTGTTCACCGCGGTATTGTTCAAAGCTTTATTCATTGGGCTTTCCGACTCTTCCATCTTCCTTTAATTTTGATCATCAAACGCAAATTCATGGCAAAGAAAACCAAAACCACAACAACCAAAAAGAAATCTTTCTACTCAGAAACAAGTATGAACTTTTTGGAAACCTATTTGAACAACGCATCCCCTACAGGATTTGAATCTCCAGGACAACAGCTCTGGTTGGATTACATCAGACCATATGTGGATGAATACATGGTGGATACCTACGGCACTGTTGTTGGCGTAATTAATCCTCAAGCAAAATACAAAGTTGTCATAGAAGCCCACGCCGATGAAATTTCTTGGTTTGTTCACTACATCACCAGCGATGGATTCATCTATTTGAGAAGAAACGGTGGCAGTGATCACATGATTGCACCCAGTAAAAGAGTCAATATTCACACGCCAAAAGGTGTGGTCAAAGGTTTGTTCGGATGGCCCGCCATTCACGTTCGCACAGCGGAAAAAGAAGAAACGCCCAACATGAAGAACATCTTTTTGGACGTCGGTGCCAACAGCAAAAAAGACGTAGAAGACATGGGCATTCATGTGGGATGTGTGGCCACCTTTGATGATGAATTCATGGTGCTCAATGACCGCTTTTTTGTTGGACGTGCACTGGACAACCGCATCGGTGGTTTCATGATTGCTGAAGTAGCTCGTCTATTAAAAGAAAGAAAAGACAAATTGCCTTTTGGTGTGTACTTCACCAACTCCGTTCAAGAGGAAATTGGATTGCGCGGTGCGGAGATGATTGCCCACCGTATCAATCCCGATGTGGCCATTGTCACGGATGTTTGCCATGACAGTTCTACACCTATGATGAACAAAGTTCGCGATGGGGAATTGGCTGCAGGAAAAGGACCTGTGGTTAGCTATGGCCCCGCGGTTCAAAACAACTTATTGAAACACATCATTGATGTTGCATCAAAGAACAAAATCGACATCCAACGTCAAGTGGCCTCTCGTTCCACTGGAACAGACACAGATGCTTTTGCCTACAGCAACATGGGTGTGGCCAGCGCCTTGATTTCATTGCCTTTGCGATACATGCACACCACCGTTGAAATGGTGGACAAGAACGATGTTGAGGCGGTGATTGAATTGATTTACGCCAGTTTAAAAGCCATTAAAAACGGTCAAGATTGGAGATACATCAAGTAAATGAACAAATGAATTGAAAAAGGGATGAATGAGGGTAACAATTCTCATTTTTCCCTTTTTTTCATATTGATTACCTTTGTCCAACGATTCAATGAAAGTCGAACTTAAACATTAATGCATGAACCATGTAGGTACCCGTCCTGAAGGAGCAACACTCGATTATTTGGGACTAAAAAATTTGGCTACGGCCTTTTGGAATCTTTCTCCAGCGGAATTGGTAGAAGAAACCATCTCACTTGAACAAGGAAGTCTAACCAGCACAGGTGCCATTGCGATTGACACCGGTGAGTTTACTGGTCGTTCTCCCAAGGACAAGTTTATTGTGAAAGACAGCAAAACAGAAAACTCTGTTTGGTGGAGCCAATTCAACATTCCTTTCGAAAGCGCTAAGTTTGATCGCTTATTCGAAAGAATGCAAGCTTACTTGACAGGCAGAGAAGTTTATGTTCGCGATGCTTATGTGTGCGCTGACCCACGCTACCGAATGAACGTGCGTGTGGTAACAGAATTTCCTTGGAGCAATATGTTTGCCTATAACATGTTCATGCGCCCTTCCAAAGAAGAGTTGAAAACCATTCAACCTGATTGGCATGTCATCTGCGTTCCCGGATTCATGGCTGATGCAGAAACCGATGGTACAAGACAACATAATTTTGCAGTGATTGACTTTGCCAAAAAAATGGCCATCATCGGAGGTACTGGATATACTGGAGAAATTAAAAAAGGAATATTTACTGTATTAAACTACGTTCTACCGCATGAAAAGGGAGTGCTTCCCATGCATTGCTCTGCCAATGTTGGTAAAGACGGAGATACCGCCGTATTTTTTGGATTAAGTGGAACGGGAAAGACAACCTTATCCTCTGATCCCAATCGTCAGCTCATTGGTGATGATGAGCACGGATGGACAGATACCACGGTATTCAATTTTGAAGGAGGATGTTATGCAAAAACCATTGATCTTACCAAAGAGAAAGAACCTCAAATCTATGACGCCATTAAGTTTGGTGCCATTTTGGAGAATATTGGATTTGAGGAAGATGGTGTCACCCCCGATTACGAAGACAAATCAAGAACCGAAAACACACGCGTCAGCTACCCCATTCACCACATTGACAATGTGATAAATCCTAGCATGGGCGGTATTCCCAAGAATATTTTCTTCTTAACCTGCGATGCATTTGGTGTATTGCCTCCCATCAGTAAGTTGACCAAAGGCCAAGCCATGTATCAGTTCATCAGCGGTTATACAGCCAAAGTAGCAGGTACTGAAGCTGGAATTACTGAGCCCACAACCACATTTAGTGCTTGTTTCGGCGCTCCTTTCCTTCCACTTCATCCAACACAATATGCAGAGATGATGGGTAAGAAAATTGATGAAAGCGGAGCCAAGGTTTGGTTGATCAACACCGGATGGAGCGGTGGTTCTTATGGAACAGGCGAACGCATGAAATTGAAATTTACTCGTGCCATGATCACAGCAGCTTTGGAAGGAAAATTGGACCATGTTGAATTCAAAACCCACGAGGTTTTTGGTTTATCAATGCCCACCTCTTGTCCTGACGTTCCTGCGGAATTATTGGATCCAAAATCTACTTGGAAAGATGGATCTGCTTATGATGCAAAGGCCAATGAACTGGCTGAAAAGTTTGTTGCTAATTTCGAAAAATTCAGAGAGTTTGCCAATGAAGAAATCATGGCAGCTGCTCCAAAAATTACGGCATGATACTACCTACTTCTGACATTACATTGTCAGCTTTAAAAGATCTGTTTTACGCATCGGAGAGCCTTGAGCTCTCCGATGTTGCAATACAACAAATCCAAAAAGCCCGCACCTATCTCGACTCGTTCAGTGGCGAGAATGGATCACCTGTATATGGCGTCAATACTGGGTTTGGTTCATTGTGCAACACCATCATCAAAGATGAGGAGATGGGATTGTTGCAAAAGAATTTACTCATTTCTCATGCATGCGGAATGGGTGAAAAGGTTTCGCAAGAAATTGTACGCTTGATGCTCTTACTCAAAGTAAAAGGACTGAGCAAAGGATTCAGCGGTGTGCAAATGGAAACGGTACAATTGCTGTTGGACTTATACAACAACAAGATGACACCCGTTGTTTATGAGCAAGGCTCCTTGGGTGCCAGTGGCGACTTGGCACCCCTGTCTCATCTCTGTTTGCCATTGTTGGGATTGGGGGAAGTGAACCACCAAGGAAAAGTCATCTCTGGACAAGAGGCTCTAAACATTTTGGGCAAACAACCGATTGTATTAAAAAGCAAAGAAGGATTGGCGCTTATCAACGGCACCCAATTCATGAGCGCTTATGCCACCTTTAATGTATGGCGCGCACAAGATGCCATCAACAAAGCCAACCTTACAGGAGCCATGAGCTTAGAGGCTTATGACGGTCGAACAGAACCCTTTTTACATGCCTTACACGCCGTGCGTCCACACGCAGGGCAGTTGCACATTGCTGCGCAATTCCGTGGGCTTTTGGAAGGATCTTCGATTGCTTCACAAGAAAAAGCACATGTGCAAGACCCTTATAGTTTTCGCTGCATACCACAAGTACATGGTGCCTCATGGGACACGTTGCAATATGTGACAACCGTGGTGGAAACGGAAATCAACGCCGTAACGGACAATCCAGTGGTTCTTGTGGATGAAAACAAAATCATCAGCGGTGGACATTTTCACGGACAGCCGCTGGCTTTGGTGCTTTCCTACCTGACAATAGCCATGGCTGAAATCGGGAGCATCTCAGAAAGAAGAATTTACAAATTGATCAGTGGAACGCGAAATCTACCTGCATTTTTGACACCCAACCCAGGATTGAATTCAGGCTTCATGATTGTGCAATACACCGCTGCATCGATTGTATCACAAAACAAACAATGGTGTACACCAGCTGTCATTGACACCATCGACAGCAGCAATGGACAAGAGGATCATGTGAGTATGGGGGCCAATGCCGCAACGCAATTGCACCGCGTGTTGGACAATGTCGAAAAAATTATTGGACTGGAAGCATTCACAGCAGCACAAGCATTGGGATTTAGACGCCCATTACAATCTTCTCCCAAGATTGAAGAAGCCCACCAATCCATCCGACAAGTCATCCCATTCATCGAAACCGACACCTACATGAGCCCCTTGATGCATGCCGCTTTTGAGTGGGTGAAGGGATGAGGTAGCGATAGCAATACTTCATCTCCTCATCTCCTCATCTCCTCATCCCTTCATCACTTCATCACCTCAACACCTCATCACTTCCCTCTTCCCTTGATCACCGTGACCACAGTATAGAATAAAATCTTGATGTCCATCGCAAGCGTCATGTTCTCCAAGTACAGAATATCATATTTGAGCCTTTGAACCATCTGCTCCACATTTTCAGCATAGCCATACTTGACCTGTCCCCATGAGGTGATGCCGGGACGAACACGCAACAACTTCTTGACATGCGGCGCCTGCGCCTTGATTTGATCAATGTAATACTGTCGCTCGGGTCTGGGTCCTACCAACGACATTTCCCCCATCACCACATGACCAAATTGAGGAATTTCATCCAATCGCGTTTTCCGTAAAAATTTACCCACCTTGGTGATACGCTGATCATGGGAAGAAGACAACTGCGGCCCGTGGCACTCCGCATCCACAACCATTGTCCTAAACTTCAACATTCTAAAAGTCTGCCCATGAATGCCCACCCGATCTTGCCAGAAAAAGATGGGACCATCTGATGTCAATTTGATGGCCACTGCGATGGTGATGTAAACTGGTGACAAAATCAATATTGCAATTAATGACAACACAACATCCATCAATCGTTTTAAACTCAATTGCCATGTGGGCATCAATTCCCGATCGATGCGCACCAATGGAACTCCATAAACACTGGTCATCTTTACTGACCCACTCAACAAATCAAAGGTGTCCGGAATAATGCTCACATCCAAATCAAAATCCAACAACACAGACATCACTTCGGACAAATGCTTGTGGTCCGAACTCTCCACTGCAATGATCACCTCACGAATTCGGTGCTCTTTGATTAATGCTGCCAACTGATCCACCTGGCCCAAAAAAGGCATGTATTGCTTCAGTAAATCGTCCTTGCCATTGATTCTTACAAAACCTGCAAAACGATAACCGCCCATGTTATTTCCAGATACAATTTCATCGTACAAGGACAAAGCCCGTGCATTTCCACCAACAATCAAAGTCGGAAATCCCCACTCTCCGCTCTTCATCCTACGCACTGTAGCTGATGTCAAAATCAAGCGCAACGTCAAAGCAATAATCCAATGAGAAAGGAACAAAACAGAAATGCTCCGGTAATAAGACGTATACCCAGGCAAGCGATCATCCAATAAAATCATGAAGAACAAAAGCAAACTTCCGATGATGGTTGCCAAAGTCATTTCACCAATTTCTTTGAGTCGATGACGTTTAAAAATTTGTCTGTAATGTCCAAGTAAAAAATAAAGAACCACCCAAAAAATAGGTATAAAAAACAACCCCATTAGAAAATTGGGATCCTGTGACTCTACATTCCACAGCGCGTTGGTAGGGGTAAACTCCCAATACACCTTGCGAAATGAGTACAGAAAAATCCAAGACATCCATGCTGCAATAACATCTGTAGTAATATACTTGGCTATTTGTTTTGCGTTATTCATGAATTACCACTGAACCCATTTTAAATTATCCAAATACAACTCACAAGCTTTACCACTCTCATCAGGAATCATTTCAACAAAAAACTTAAAACTTGTTGCCTGTGGATGCTTGCTTGGAAGATCTCCAAAATCCACATAGATTTTATTCCAATTGGGAGTACCATTTTGGGTCTGAGTAGAATTGATGATTAACGCAAAATACTTGGATTCAATACCTCCTTCAGTAATCAGAAGGCCAACAGAAAACTTATTATTGGCACTGTAGTTCATTTCTAAGAAATAATAATTACCGGCTGAATAACCCAAATTTTCATCCCGCATGAAATACAATCTGCTCTGACTGGCATCAATAATCCCTTTTCCGCAACGGTTGCCTTCAAAGACAACATTAGGATCTGTGATGGCCGAAAAAGTCCCATTGTTTCCGGGCATCGATACAAGAAAATTACCGCTCTCAAAACCGAGCTCTTCAATCACCGCCTGCTCAAAATACTCGAACTTAGGAGTAACGGAAACCGAATCGCCGGGCTGCACTGAAACGGTGGTATCAAAGCCAGGACAAAAGACATATTTGATTCGAGAATCGCTCAAACCATTGTTCTTTATCCCTGGGAAAATTTGAATATTGGTACTCCCATCTTGAACAAAAGGGACTACTGCTGGAAGGTCATAAATGCCCAACAATTGCTCATTGTTGTATACCCAAGCTTCGGTGATTTTTTGATTGGCCGTTCCCTCACCGGGACGAACTTGAAACACATAGGCAGGAATATGAATAAAAGCTGGTACTTCAGCTTTTTTGCATTGCGAAAAAATCAACAATGCCAAACCACACCCTATCATCCACCTAAATCGTAACAACTTTGTTTTGGTTATCGGCCAACGAAAATAACGCAAGCCGATGAGAGAAACGCATCTCTCTTAGAATTATTGCAAAAAGGTCTCAAAATTTTCAGGCCTATTGCTGAACAATGATTGATCACATCGGGAACCAATGCTCAACGCCACTTCCAAAGACTTGATGGCATCCTCCAAGGTCACCTGTGGGGTTTTGTTCTTTTCGATGGAAAGGGCAAAGGCTGCCAATTCCTCCACAATGGCATTTCCCTTATCAACGGCAATCCAATCGGCTCCTGGTAGCGGTTGTACGGCACTCAATTTTCGCCATTGGTGATTCATGAAGTCCAATTCAATCATCTGATCCGACATCAACAGCTGCATGGTACGAACAGAAGTAGAATGAATGCGTGAGGCATAGAAATGCACCGATGTTCCATTGTCCATCTCCATGGTTACATGGGCCACATCCAATTCTTTTCCACGCCATGGAATGCCATAGGCCAATATTTTACGCGGACTGGCCTTGGTCAAATGCAAAACCAAGTCGATGTCATGGATCATCAAATCCATGACCACTGAAACATCCATGCCCCGATCATTGACCGGAGAAAGGCGATGACAAACAATCATCTTGGGCGTTTTGATGTGAGGCAAAGCCGTTGTGAAAACGGGATTGAATCGTTCCACATGACCGATTTGAACAATCACACCGGCCTCCTGTGCCAAGCGCAACAATGCTTTTGCCTCTTGCATATCCACACAGACCGGCTTCTCGATGAATACATGTTTGAATGCGCGAATGCACTTGTTGGCCAACTCAAAGTGCGTTGCTGTGTTGGAGGCGATGATGACGGCATCCACTTGATCCAACAAATGATCCACGCTGTGGCTGGGCATCAGCCCCGTGAGATCCATGGCTGCTTTGGCCATGACCGTAGAGGGATCAAAAAAAGTCACCACCTCAAAACGTTGACCCAATTCCATCAGACATTTGAGGTGTATTTTACCCAAATGACCTACTCCCAAAACGCCCACCTTAATCATACAGCGATACTACGGGCTTTTGGTTGTGATTATTGCATGAAAAACTTTTTGTATTTACACCCGTACGTTAATTTCTCGACCCAAACAATACGGATCCCAATCGAATCAAGGTACTGCCTTCTTCCACGGCCATCGGCCAATCACCGCTCATGCCCATGGAAATAACACTGAATCGCTCAGACAGGAGCGGCTGTAAAACGTCAAAACACTGCTTCAATTGACGAAACTCTTTGCGAATAGTCTGCTCATCGTCAACAAAAGATGCCATTCCCATTACACCGCATATCTCCGCGCCCTCGAATGTGTTGTTTTTTAATTCAACCGCAATTGCTTCCAAATCTTCAGGTGACCAGCCAAACTTGGATTCCTCCGTCGCTATGTAAAATTGCAAAAGAACTTCAACCACCCGACCCTGCTTTCGCGCCTGCTTGGCTATTTCTTTCAATAATGAAAAGGAATCCACCCCATGTATCATTTTGACAAATGGTGCGATGTACTTGACCTTGTTGGATTGGAGATGACCGATGAAATGCCATTCAATGTCCTTGGGCATTTCTTCTGCCTTGGCTACCAACTCCTGCACATAATTTTCGCCAAAGACTTTCACGCCATGGTTGTAAGCTTCCATCAAATCGGATATGGGCTTGGTCTTGGAGACCGGCAACAAAAGGACTTCCCGTGGAAGTTGCTCTTTGATTTTCTCGTATTGATCAATATTAAATCCCATAAGTAATGGGATAAATAATTAAACCACTGCGCAATTTGGGCTCGATGTAAGTGCTCTTGGGCGGCATCACGCCATGCGCATCGGCCACGTTCTTCAATTGATCCACCCCAACCGCTGAAAGCACAAAACCCACGGTAGCTTGGCCCTGTGCAATTTGCTCTTGAAGGTGGGCAATGCCTTTGGGTCCCTCTGAATATTTCAATCGTCTGTCTTTTCTAAAATCCTCAAACTCAAAAATGGGTGCCAATACCTGATTGGCCAAACGCTCAGGATCAATCGAAACATCCTCATTGAATTTCCACCAGGTTAAGTTGTTTTTTGTAACAACACCAAAAACACCCTTCGGTGGATGCTCCGCTTGGACAAGATCTGTATACGACTCGAACCGCTCTTGGATTTTCTCCAATATCTGTTGTTCATCAAACCGAACATCTTTGACCAAACGATGAAACGGATGGATGGTCAAATCTTCCTCGTCGATAATGTAACTCAGGAAATGTGCAGTACCAGGCCAATCCGGATGCTGACGGTGCAACCGCTCACTAGAAGCGGATCGATGATGACCATCGGCTATGTACACTGCATCTATGGCTGCAAAAGCCGTCTGTATGCGACTGACTTCTTCTGGAGCATCCACACACCAAATGGTGTGCTGCGCCTGATCTGTAGTTGAAAAATCAGCCAACGGCTGGCGCGCTTGCAATCCCTTCATCCAGATCTTGAAATCGCTTTCCAATTGCGCAAACATCAACACCGGTTCAGCATTGATTCCGGTGATGGCCAAATATTCTGCAAAAAGATTCTCGCGGACTTCTATGGTATGCTCATGAATTTTAATTATTCCCTTTTGGTAGTCTTCTATGGCAATTCCGCCAATCCATCCCAGATAGGTTTTTCCCGATTTGATTTGTCGGTATAAGTAAAAACTTTCTGTTGTCTCCTGCACCAATACACCATTTCGCACATAAGCATCAAACAAATTGCGCACCTCCAAAAACTTAATCTGCTCAGCCACATCGCGCTTTTGGGTAGGATGAATAACATGCAAAAACGTGTATGGATTGTTGCTCAGTTTCTCATTGAGCTCCGCTTCTGTGTATGACAAAAACGAGCGAGAAGCCACCAAATGCATTTTGTCTCTTGTTGCACGAATACCCTTGAATGGATGCAGCTTTGCCATGACTACGCTCCAACCAAATCCGCTACAATGCTCGCGATTTCCAAACCAATGCGCTCTTGGGCTTCGCCTGTGGAAGCACCAATGTGCGGCGTGGCAATTATTCGTGGATGTTGCAACAAGTCCTCTCTAGGAGTGGGCTCATTCTCAAAAACATCCAAACACGCGGACTTTAGCATATTGTCATTTAAAGCAACCAACAAATCATCTTCATTCACCACACCACCGCGAGAAGTATTAACGATAACCGCTGACTTCTTCATCATTTTCATTTCTTCCATTCCAATCACAGCAGCGCCATTGGGCTGCTTGGGAACATGTAAAGAAATAAAATCGGCCTGAGGCAAAGCCTCCTCCATTGAGGCGTGCGCAACGGGAACATCGATGGATAAACCACCTAGGGTGCAAGTCACAGTTGAGCTGGTTTTATCAGAACGATCTACCGCAATCACTTTCATACCACAACCTAAAGCGTATTGGGCCAATGATTTTCCAATGCGTCCAAAACCAACAATCACCAATGTCTTTCCGCTCAACTCAATTCCTTTGCTGTATTGTTTTTTAAGATCACCAAATTGTGTAGCACCAATTGTTGGCATACTTTGTCCAGAAGCATAGGTAAAACGCGCAGCTGCAAACATCATGGACATCGCCAACTCTGCAACACTCTGTGAGCTCGAAGCGGGCGTATTGAATACCGACAATCCTCTTTCCTTGGCGTAGGCTGCATCAATGTTGTCAATGCCTACTCCACCTCTCCCAACAAACTTCAACTGAGGACAACCATCAATGATGTCTCTCCTCACTTTGGTCGCACTTCGTACCAGAAGTCCTTCTACATGATTGGTTGTCATATATTGCACCAATTCATCTTGGGGAACAAAAGTGGTTTCTACCAGATGTCCTTGCGCCTCCAAAGCCGCCTTTCCCCCGGCATCGATGCCGTCATTTGCCAATATCTTCATTACCCTTTGATTCGTTCAAATTCTTTCATCACATCCACCAATACCTGCACACTATCAATAGGAAGCGCGTTGTACATAGAGGCACGGTAACCACCCACACTTCTGTGTCCTGCGATACCACTGATGCCTGCAGCTTTCCACATGACATCAAACTCTCCAGCCAGGCTGTCGTCATTCAATCTGAAAGTTGGATTCATCCATGAACGGGCTTCTGGGACTGCATGTCCATGAAACAAACCATTGCGGTCCAACTCATCGTAAAATAATTTTTGCTTCGCGAAGTTGCGTTGCTCCATGCCTTCCAATCCGCCCATCTCTTTGATCCAACGCAAAGTCAACATGCAAGTATAGATGGACAATACCGGTGGCGTATTGTACATACTGTCCTTATCAATGTGGGCCTGAAGATCCATGTAAATGGGCAACTTGCGACCCGTTTTCCCCAACTGCTCTTTGTCCACAATGTACAAGGTGGCTCCCGCTGGTCCTAAGTTTTTTTGCGCTCCTGCATAAATCAAGGCGTGCTTCGCCGCATCAACCCTTCTCGAAAATATATCCGAGCTCATGTCGCAAATCAACGGAACTGAAGACGATGGAACCCCAGCATATTGTGTTCCGTAAATGGTATTGTTGGAAGTGTAATGGGCATAATCATAGTTGCCTTCAAAGACAACGTTTGGAATGTAGCTGTGATTCTTATCAGACGAATCAAAAGGCACATCCACCTGACCCAATACCTTGGCTTCTTTGATGGCTCCTGCGGCCCAAACACCAGTATTGGCGTAAACAGCCTTACCACCTTCCTTCATGAAGTTCATGACCGCCATGTGGAAACCCAATGTGGCGCCACCTTGCAGGAACAAAACCTCATAACGATCAGGCAAAGACAAAATCTCTTTCACACTCTGCCTGGCTTCTGCAACCACTCGCTCAAAGTTCTTTGAACGGTGAGAGATTTCCAAAATACTCAAACCCATGCCATCAAACTCTTGAATGGCTTGAGCTGTTTGCTCAATCACTGGTCGAGGCAAAATGCTAGGTCCTGCGGAAAAATTATGCACTTTTGTCATTACGCTGTTGTATTATAAACCCAATAAAACTTCTTCTGCTGTTTTTCCACCAAAAATCAAACGCTCGGGATTCTCTAACATCTCTTTAATCTTCACCAAAAATCCAACGCTCTCACGACCATCGATGATGCGGTGATCATAACTCAATGCCAAATACATGACAGGGCGAATCACAACCTGACCATTCTCTGCAACAGGACGCTCGACAATGTTGTGCATACCTAAGATAGCACTTTGCGGAGGGTTGATGATGGGTGTACTTAACATCGAGCCAAACACCCCACCATTTGTGATGGTAAACGTACCACCGGCCATATCGTCTACAGTAATTTTTCCATCTCTCGCCTTCTTGGCCAAACCGCCAATCGCTTTCTCAATCTCTGCCAAACTCAAACTTTCTGCATTGCGGACGATGGGGACCATCAATCCTTTGGGTGTACTCACAGCAATGCCTACATCACAAAAATCATGAAACACAATTTCGCCATTCTCAATGCGAGCATTGACCGCAGGAAAATGGTATGCCGCTTCGCAAACGGCTTTTGTAAAGAAAGACATGAAACCCAAACCAACGCCATGTTTCTCCTTGAAGATGTCCTTGTACTTGGCCCTCAAATCCATCACTGGCTTCATATTGACTTCATTGAAAGTAGTCAACATGGCTGTTGTATTTTTTACCGAAACCAAGCGCTCAGAAATCTTCTTCCGTAGGTTGGTCATTTTCTCTCTTCTTTCATTGCGCGTTCCGCCACGTTGAGGAACAGAAGCTGCATCAATACCGCCTGCCAAGGCCGCCAAGACATCGTTCTTGGTGATTCTTCCACCAGGGCCTGTGCCTGCGACTTGTTGGGCCGTCAAACCATTTTCTGCCATCACCTTGGCTGCAACCGGAGAGGGATGACCAGCAGCTGGATGATTGCTTGCTGCAACAGGCATGGGGTTGGGCGCCGACGCTACCGGTGATTCCTTCACAACTGCCTTCTCTTCTTTTGCTGGCGCAACGCCTCCTGCTGGCGCAGGAGCCGAACCATCGATGATACACGCTACCGCTCCGACCGCAATGGTATCTCCGGCTTGTGCCAAAATTTCAATAGAACCAGACGCTTCTGCCGCCAACTCTAGGGTGGCTTTGTCTGAATCAATTTCAGCAATCACTTGATCTTTGTTCACGTAGTCCCCATTCTTCACCAACCAATTGGCGATGATTACTTCACTGATGCTCTCGCCAGGAGAGGGGACTTTCATTTCAAATTTTGACATTTTTCGATGTATAAAGGTATTGAACCAAATTTAGTTGCGAATTTGCATCCATTTTCGCTTGGATGCAGAAAAAATCAATAAGATTTACGAACTTTCCAAAATGAATTTCATCCTTGTTTTTGTTGGTGGAGGATTAGGGGCGGTGTTGCGGTGGTCCATGGGATTTATTCCTTTTTTGAAATTGAGCAACCTCTGGACTAGCACTCTAACGGCCAATGCCTTGGCCGCCATTATTCTGGGGGGAACCTTTCGTTGGCAATCATCTTTGGGCCTAATGAATCAAGGACCAGCTTGGTTGCTCTTGGCCGTAGGTTTTTGCGGAGGTCTCAGTACTTTTTCTACGTTTAGTTTAGAGGCATTTAAGATGATTCAAGCACAAGATTGGGCCACCTTGATCCTATATATCGCGCTAAATGTGGGATTATCCCTTTTATTGCTCATTTTTGCCTACCAATTTGCAGCAGGATGGAAGGGATAAGACCACTATTAAATTTTGAAACACACGCCAGTCCATCACCGAGCGCTGAATGGATTTTGATGATTCACGGGGCCGGTGGCAGCACCCGAACCTGGAAAAAACAAGTTCCTGCTTTTTTTGATTCCCACAATATTGTCGTGATTGATTTACCCGGACACGCAGCTTCTTCAGAAGTTTGCTTGTGGCAGAACAAATACAGTTTCGAGTGGATCAGTGAGGAAATTTGGCGGGTCATTGATCATCTCAAAATCCCCAACATCCATGTGATGGGCGTTTCATTGGGAAGCATCATCTCCATGCAGATGTACCACAGCCGACCCAAACAAGTGCAGTCCATGGTTTTTGCCGGACCCATCGTTGCCTTAAACAACAAATTGCGGATTTGGGCCAAGATTGGTTTAACCACAGCCAAAATCATTGGCTATCGCAATTTCTACGCACTGATGTCAAAAGTGGTGATGCCAAGAAAAAACCACCAGAAATCCAGGGATATTTTTGTTCGTGAAAGCAAACTGCTCACCAACAAGGAGTACAAAAAATGGACTTCGATGTATGGGAAGTACTTAGATGTTAAATTAAAACAGCTCTTTGATGCCTGTCCGCAGGTCCCCACTTTTATTCTGGTTGGCAAACAAGATCACATGTTCTTTAAACCAGCTATGGAATATGCGGAACGATTTCGCAACATTCAAATTCAAATCATTGATCGTTGCGGTCACTTGGTCAGCCTTGAAAAGGCCGAGATTTTTAACCAGCACTGCAAAGTGTTTTTTGAGAAACTAAGATTGACTTCTAAGTAAAAAAATGGTTGCGTTTCCGCAACCATTTTCATTATTACACCGATTTGTATTATTTCACAATCTGCTTTGAAGATACAGTTCCATTTGGAGATTGAATAGTCAATTGATAAACACCTGCGCTCAAATCATTGGCATCCAAATTCCAAACATTGGTGCCCGATTGACCATTGAACTGATCCATCACGACCAACTGACCTTGTGCGTTGTATACTCGGATAGTGTACTGCCCTGATACTGATGAGTTCCAACGGATAGCAGTATTTTCAGAAACAGGGTTAGGAGAAACTACGAATGATTGGAACTCAGTTTCTTCAACCATCGTTGGAATTGCTCCGACAACATTCAAAGTGAATCCTGTTTGTTGCGTTCCACCTGGGAAAACAGATCCATTGCCTTCAACAATGAAAGACAAACACGTTGTGTCAACTGTGCCATCAGCACAATACATGTACAAACACAACTCATAAGTACCTGTCTCAGAATACTGCCATGTAGGGAAGGATCCAGTCATTGAACCACCATCACCAGTGGACCAAACATACTGGGCGTTGCTAGAAGGATCAGTAACATTTACAATCCAAACAACAAATGGAGTTGTTGCACCATTCATCATTGAATCTGTAACCATAAAAATATTGGCTTCACAACTTGAACCACCGCAATCTTCATCTACTAGGCCATCACAGTCATTATCAACACCATTGTTGCACTCCTCAAATGCGCCTGGGAAAGCCCATGCATTGGCATCATTGCAATCTACATCACTGGTGAAACCATCATTATCATTGTCTACAAAAGTTGAGTCACCATTACAACCCTCATCAATTGAACCGTCACAATCATTGTCTATTCCATTATTACACTCTTCATAAGCTCCTGGATAAATCCATTGGTTGTTATCGTTACAATCAGAAAATTCATCCCATCCATCGCCATCATTGTCTGCATTTGGGTTACCAAAGCAATATTCCAATTCAAAAGTCATGATAGTTCCGGGAATCCAAACGGTGTTGTCACACGCCTGAAGACCTTGACAGTTGGAAATACAAGCCCAAACCATCATTTGTCCCATTACATTACCTGTTACCGGGATTAAACCATCAAAACCACCATTGGGACCTGAATTTACCACCATATCACCAGAAACACCAGTGATTGAGTCTACATAAAATATGTTTACTGGCATAGAACCATTTCCTCCATTAATAATTCCGCTGAACGGAAGACCTTGAGACCAAGATTGCAGGCCAGCTACCAAGGCTAAACACAAAAGGGTAAATTTCAATTTCATTGATTAAAAGTTTAGTTATACTGATTAGACCAAAAGTAAACTCATTTGGTTGTTTCTTCTTTCATTTTAACACAATTGTTCGGTAATGTTTTCCCACTCCTTATATTGTGAACTGAGCTCGCTCTTTTTCAATTCGTGCTTATCTGTAATTTCTTTGACCAATTGAGTATTGGAATAATCCAACAGACCCATTTTCTCTTCAATGGCTGAAATTTCAATCTCAATCTCCTCAATCTTTTTCTCCACCTTGGCCAACTGTTGTTCTAGTTTTTTTCGGTCTTTCTGATCCTCTTTAGACACAACTCCAGTTTGACCAGGTTGGACATTGGATTCAACTTTCTTCTTGGCTTCCTTCTGCTGCTGCTCATAAACCGCAATGTTCTCCGCTTTTTTCTCCTTCAAGAAATCCAAAACATCTCCCGTCCATACTTTCAATCGATTGGGCAGGATCTCATAAACCGTATCTGTCAATCCATTTAAAAAATCACGATCATGGGAAACCACTAGCAATGTTCCATCATATTGACTCAATGCTTGTTTCAATACCTCTTTGGAAACCAAATCCAAGTGATTGGTAGGTTCATCCATGATTAAAAAATTGGTTGGTTTTAGTAACAACTTGCACAAAGCCAATCTGGCCTTCTCCCCTCCGCTCAATACTTTTACCTTCTTATCAATTTCATCCTTACCAAATAAAAAAGACCCCAGTAATCCGCGTATCTGAGTTCTAATCTCGCCTACAGCCTCGTCATCAATGGTTTGAAAAATGGTCTTTTCACCATCGAGTTCTTCAGATTGATTTTGCGCATAATACCCCATCTGAATGGCATGTCCCCACTCAATCTCTCCTTCATGTTGCAACTGACCTAAAATGATCTTCAACAGGGTTGTTTTTCCAACACCGTTCTTCCCAATCAAAGCTATTTTTTCTCCTCGATTGATCATAAAATCAACTGTGGAGAACAACCTTTTCTCAGCAAATGCTTTCCCCAAAGAATGACCTTTGAGTGTTACCTTTCCCGCATGGGGAGCAGGCGGAAATCGCATTTGTAAGGAGGTTCCATCAATATCATCCACCTCTACCTTCTCCAATTTATCGAGTTTCCGAATCAAAGTTTGAGCAAAAGCAGCCTTGTCCTTCTTTGCCCTAAATTTATTAATCAAAACCTGTGTCTTCTCGATGTACTTCTGTTGATTGGCCGCGGCATTCTCAGCCCGCTCAATTTCTTCCAAGCGATGCTCTATGTATTTGGAGTATGAAAACTTGTAATCATACAATTTACCTTTCGAGATTTCCACCGTGCGCTTGGTAACTGCATCCAGAAAAGTTCTATCATGCGATATCAACACAATGGCTCCTTCATAGTCCACCAAAAACTCTTCTAGCCATTGTATACTTTCAATATCCAAGTGATTGGTGGGCTCATCGAGAAGCAGAAGATCAGGGTTCTTCAATAACAATTTTCCCAATTGAACCCGCATTTTCCAACCTCCGCTGAATTCAGACAATTGTCGATCAAAGTCATTTGAACCAAAACCCAAACCACGTAAAACCCTTTCAATCTTCTCATCCATTTTGGTGGCATCCACCAATGACAAACGATGACTAATGGTTTCGATCTCTTCAATTTTATCGGCGTAATCATCACTGGTGTAATCATGGTGATTGGCGATGGCATCCATCAACTCATCCATTCTCTTCTGCAATGTCAGTGTCTCAGAAAATGCAGCAGCAGCCTCTTCTCGCACCGTTACACCGTGCGTATGTTCCATTTCTTGAGCCAAGTATCCTACAGTAGTTCCTCTTGTAAAGGCAACCGTTCCTGAAGTTGGATTTTGCAGTCCTGCCAAGATTTTCAGCATGGTGGACTTACCTGCCCCATTCTTCCCTACCAAGCCCATTCGCTCTCTAGGGCCAATAAATAAAGTGATGTTTGAGAACAGATCACGCGATCCAAAACTGACTGTAAGATTTCCTATTGTTACCATGCGGGTGCAAAAGTAATCCTTTGAAAAAGAAAAAGCCACCTTGCGGTGGCTTTTCATCAATATTTCTCAATAATGCCAAAGATCATGCTCGAACAAGAACAAGTCCTCTTTGATGCGCTCACTCTCTAGAATGGCTTTCATTGGATCTCTGTAATAATCTTCAATTCGACGATCATAAACATTCTCTTCTTTCACAACGTAGGAAGAGAACATTCTCTTTTGGAACAAATCATCAAAAGTGATGGGTTGTGAAGTGTTGTGTAAATTGAAAACATCAGCATTGGCAAACAAGTAACGACACTCTGGGAAATACAACCAGAAAGCAGGGTCATTTCTGATGATGGTTCCACCACCATACTGCTTCTCTACTACTGGAGCTATACCGATAATTCTAACATATCGCTCTGAACGTTGTTTATCAAAAATCCAGTCTTCCTTGATTTCATAATACTTCACCTTGTCTGCTGTGATAGGGATGATGGTATCACGTGTTCCAATCTGCTCACCGTTCTCATCAAATTCAGGAATCAAATCGGCATTAGCAGCTTCTTTCAAAGCATCTTCAGGAGATAAAGGAGTGCTAAACTCATCATCCGGCAATGTTGGATTGAAAGGGTTCTTGGTGCTGTAAGCCGTAATCTGTCCATCTTTGATACCATCTAGGATAACATCATACAAACACTTGCGGTTTTTAATCGGAGTTGTAGGATAATACAGTGAATAGTTCATTTTCTGCTTTAAATCCACACGCTGCCAAATGCGCTTTTTCCACATCACATCCGCTTGACGCAAATATGGATAAGGCACTACGCGACGGGTTGGGTTATGCTCTGGAACATAAGCACCATCGAGTGCTGTTTGAGCATGAGTAGTCATGAACAAACCACAACTTGCGAGCAACAAAGCAATAAACTTCTTCATTTGTTTTTGTTTTTTATTCAACTTTCAAAGCGATATTTCCAAGGATACGTTCTCCACCGTCAGGACCTACGGCCACAATGTTAGAGAAGATTACGGTGCTTCCGGCTTTACAACCTGACAACGCGGCCTTCATGCTTGCATTTAAACGATCTCCTGATCCATTTTCCTCAAATGGCTTACCGCCTGATGCGATGGTCATTGTATACTTCTTAACTTGGTAAGTAATACCATCAAAGATAAAATCAGGATCCATTTGGGCAAATACTTTATCACCTCCAGCCAAAGATCCTTTTGAGATTTTAGAATCACTTGATTTCTTACCAGCAAACATCGCAAATGGATCTGGAACACGCTTGATACGGAATTCCTTGGATCCCATTGACTTTTGCTCACCATTAATTTGAGCAGATACACTGATGGTTGCGATCTTTTGATTCTTGTCAGGCTTGATCATGTATGAACCGCTCTTTACTTTGTTCATCTGCTCACAACCTTGACAAGTTGCATTGATCTCACCATTTGCTCCGGGAACAGAAATTTCAACCGGGTTCTCCAAACCTTTGTACAATACGTTACACTTCACAGCATTCACAACTGCAACGGGCTCCCCAACAAAGAAAGCAGGTACCACGAAAGGAATGTACTCTGGTTTTCCGTTCTTCATGTACTCAATTTGACCTTTGTAGGCGTGAGGACCAACAGATAAACCACCTGTACTCACCTTGAAATGACATTTTCCTTCACTGTCCGATTCACCCTCTGGTGATCTTCCGCCAGTTTCAAATGCAGTAGGCGAAGCCTTCGGGTCTGTTTCACCAGCCATATAGATTTTATTCTTGCTGGACTTGTTGTAGGCAGCCAAATAAATCTCTGCTTCAAACTCTCCACCACGAATGATATAACTCTGCTTGGGAACAACAGCCACTGTAACGTCGTTGAACTTCATGTCCGTTGCGTTGATACCAGCAGCCAATGACATACAAACGTTGTTTTTGACGTTCATTACATCCGTCTCAAACTTTGTCAAATTGGCCAAAACAGCGACCAAAGGCATATGATAGAAATTATTCACTTCCCAAGATTCTTCTTTACCATCTGAGGCCAAGTATGGACCATCAAAATTAAAGGTGCTTTTTATCGCGTCTTGCAAATCAACAGGTAAAGTAAAAGCTTCAGCCCCACTATCCGCACGTTCCACTCTAATGGCCAATAACTGATCTTTAAATTTCAACAATTTAGATTTCAAATCAGAGGCTGAAAAAGGATCATTTCTTGGTGATGCTGGCTCGTGACCGATTAGCAAAGAAGTGTTGTTTTGATTTTCGTCAGGCTTGGAGATAATCAACTTGCCATCCGCGTTCTTTTCATCCGCTGAAATTGCAATTCTCTTTACACCATCATCTTTCATAAACTCTTTCCAACCTTCACCCGTTTCATTGGCTTTTGATGAAGAAGCCATAACATGGCCCTTCATCTCCTCAATGAAATTGATAAGATCATCTGAAATTTTATCCACTTCAGCTACAGCCTTTCGAAAAGGCACTGCCTTTGCTCCTTCTGCAGACGCATTGATTCCTTCAATGGTTCTTTGCGACTTCTCTTCCAAAATTGTGTTGGTCTTTCCCAATCCTTTTTGAATTTGAATGAACGCTTGCAAAACATCCTTAGAAATATTCATCGCCAACAGGGCTGTCAAGACGAGGTACATCATACCAATCATCTTCTGCCTGGGGGTTTCTTTACCGCCTGCCATCTATTTAAACTTTAAGTTTGTTAATGTTTCTTTTCAGTTCAAATGATTACTGACGTGCAGTACCCATTGCATTCAACATATTGGCATAAACCGTGTTCAATGACTTCAAGTTGTTGGCCAACTCGGAGATGTTCTCTTTGTAAAGCTTGGTATCGTCAACTGACTCAGAAAGGTTCTGAGCTAGGTTGTGCATGTCAGCATACAACTCACGTGTTTGAGACATTTCTTTCAATTGCAACTCGTACATGTTGTTCAATGCAGCCAAATTCTCAGACATCTTTTGCAAATGAGCTCCTGTAGTTTCTCCACTCTTAGCTTGTTCAGCCATTTCTGTTAAACTCTCAGAAACCTGAGCATAAGTATCTGCCAAATTTGAAACTTTACCTGATGCAGAGCGCAGTGAACTAGCATACTCTGAAGCAGCAGCAGCAGCATCTGTAGTCTCGCCCAATTGCTTTGCGTTTTGGCTAAATGTCTTCATGCCTTCACCCAAACTAGCGATCAACTCAGGATCAACCTTTGCTTCTTCCAACATTTTATCCAATTGCTGAGACATACTTCCGCCAGCTGCACTTCCTGAACCAGAAACACCTCCAGCAACCTTGCCTTTGTTGGACTCTTTCAAACTTTTCTTACCTTCTTCTGGTAAGGACAATTCTGGATAAACCAATGACCAATCTGGATCCTCATGAAGGGGTTCAAAAGCTGAGAAGATAAAGATCAAGGCTTCAGTAGATAGACCCACGATCAACAAAAGTGAAGCGCCTGGCCAGTGCTCAATCTTGAACATCGCGCCGAAAATTACTACCGCCGCACCAATACCATACAACTTCGACATAAAATTTTTCCACGCCTTGCTTCCTGGTTTCATACTTTTTCTCTTTTAAAGGTTTTTGTTATTGTTGTTGTTTTTTTCTAATCTTATTCCATTTCCATTGGAGCGTTAAACTCTCCATCTGCAGCCGATTTTCCACGACCCAAATAACTCATCACACAACGGAATCCAATGTAAGATTTTGCTGTATCCTGATACTCATAAGAGCGAGTACCCGTTTGAACAAAATATCCGATATCCTTCCAGCTACCACCGCGGATAACCTTGCGCTTCAATGAGGGGGGATCATGTGTAGTTGAGCGGTATTGATACTCCGGAGACAAGTCGTGACTGAACTCATAAACACTTTCATCATAAGCGGTGTTTGTCCACTCAGCAACATTACCAGACATATTGTACAATCCGTAATCATTGGGTGAGTAGGAATAAATAGGAACGGTATGACATCCATTGTCTTCTACATAGTCACCACGCATTGGCTTGAAATTGGCCAATGGGCACCCCAAATAATTTCTTGTATAAGGACCTCCCCAAGGGTAGGGTGACAATTCCAATCCACCTCTTGAAGCAAACTCCCATTCAGCCTCAGATGGTAAACGGAAACGCTGAATATAAGACATGCCATTGCTGTGACGGAAGTCGTTCATGATTTGACTTCTCCATGCACAGAAAGCTTGACACTGACCCCAAGACACACCCACTACTGGATAATCGTCATAAGCTGGATGCCAGAAATAATTCTCTGTCAAAGGCTCATTGAAACCATATGTGAAATCGTGAATCCAAACCAATGTATCCGGATAAACGTTAATTTCTTCTTCGATAATGAATTTAGAACGATCATTGTGACCTTTGAAAGAGTGCAATTGATCCAATTGGTTGGGATTACTGAATTCATCCTTGCTCACCTTGCGTGTTGCGGCTTGCAAATCAATCCACCAAAAACGATACTTCAGTTTGCGTGTATCAATTTCCCAACGATCATAGAACTTCTCCTGACCTTGCAAATAAAAATTATCATACACCAAATCAAAAATTTCGTCATTGGAGTAATCAATGGGCTCTTCCCAATTCAATACATAACCCTTGTTCACAAAACGCTCAAATTCTCTTCCATCCTCTCTTTCTTTCATGGAATATCCTTCGATATCATTTTGAGCCAAAACGTCCAACATCAATGAATCTTTCACCCAGTAGACAAACTGGCGGTACTCATTGTTAGAAATTTCAGTTTGATCGATGTAAAATGCAGGAATGGTCACTGTTCTGTGACGGCTATTCAAAGCATAAGGAACATCTTGATCACTTGGCCCCATGGTGTAGGAACCAAAATGAATATAATTCATGCCATAAGGATTGGCTTGAATCCATTCATCGCGGGGATAAACCCCCACCAATTCGCCACCGCCTGGTGCATAGCAACCAAAGAGAACGACAGCCATTAAGAAATACAAAAACGACTTTTTCATGATTTCCTATTTTTAATTTTCCCCTCCACTAACCTACTTGAGCAAAAATATCCAACGCAATAATAAAACATTTTGTTTCAATTTCAACATTTTTTTTAATACAAGAAACGTGGATTCACGTGATAAGTCTTGATGGGCTCTTGTGAAATATTGAAACAATAAGACAAAAACACCTCATGAGATCCTGTGCTGTAGTTGCGGATTTCTGATGTGGTTAAATCATAGCTATATCCAATACGGAACAATTGATCAAATGTTGTTCTTCCTGAAACTTTCTGAGCAAACACTTTCTGGAATCCAAACATAGGAGAAATAGCATCCGTCATACGATAAGAAATTCCACCCCAAAGCATGTTCTTCCAAAGCACGTTCGCATTCACATCAATCGCAGGACTTGCTTTCATGTCGGTCTTCATTAACAAGTTACTTCTCAATACCAAGTCTGAATTGATTGGATAATTGTAACCTCCGCATACATACATGTGGCGCGCCATCTCGTAATTCAAATCTTCCAACGCCGCTGCATTTAAATGTGTCAAAGAGACTCCTGCATAATAGCTATCTGGCTTGTAGAAACTCAATCCCAATGCTGCATCAAAAACCGTTGAACTTTGTTGCTTTTGCAAATCTGTAATCAAAGGATCATTGGCATCGATGTATTTCCAATCGGTTCCTAGAACCTTGTTTAACATACCCAATTGAATTCCACCGGCAATCTTGTGAACACCAATCGTGTGGTGATAAGCAAAACTTCCTCTCATGATGGTATTGGATTCCAATCCCAATGTTTCACTAAAAGCACTCAGACCAAAACCCAAGGTTTGATCAGCCAACGGAGCGTGCCCGTTGTAATTAAACAAAGTGGTTTGAGGACTATTTTCAAAACCAGTCCATTGTGTTCTGTAAAATAACTGCAAACAATGCATTTTATCAACTCCAGCAAAGGCAGGATTGAAGGACATTCTATCAAACATCCACTGCGTCAACTGTGGATCCTGTTGCGCTTTGGTTATTGTCACAAATGACAAAATGGACAAAAGCGAAATGAATACTTTTTTCTTCATAATTACCAAAATAGCCCTCTACTCTTTTTGGGTAGAAATGCTAAAATAATGGTTTTTTTCAACAAAACAAAAAAAATCAAAAATTAACTGTTCAAAACATACCGTTTTTGAGCGACTATACCAGCTTTTGAAATGTCTTCCACCATCGGTTGGGAACTTCTTGGTTCATTGCTGTTTCGTAATCCTCATAACTGCATGGAACCAAATGATGTCGCTCATATCGCTCAGCAGATCCGGCAGGATAAGGCACATCCATCCACCATCGGTCTGTCAAGGTACTTTTATAAAAAATCAGTTCATCGCCTGTTTCATCCATCAAAACTGAATACCTGGTGTACCTTTCATAATCACCTTTAGGGAAATCGCCTTTGCGGTATAAAAATCCCTCGACAAAGCACCACACGCATTGGGCCAGTAATCCAGCTGACAATCCCCTGATGTCAAGTTGTGGATTAAACTCATAGAACCCTATTGATGTCAATTTATCACTCATCCCGGCGTAGCGCGCAATCTGAGCCATTTCATTTCCAAACAATCCGTTTGCGGAGGGCTGACCAAATCCAGGATTTTCAGATTGTCTTACACTGCTCATGTCAATGGAAACAATATCTGCATTTCTGATCACTGGCTCAACATTCTTGATATCAGCCTGAATTTCTCCTAGGCGACTTGCCTCAAAATACATTTTCTCCATCAATACGGTAAGATCTTTGTCCGTGAGGTAACGCTGATGCCCCAAATTGCTATAGTTAAAAAGATAATTGGGCTTGTGCAATACAATCTTGTTCAAATAACCTTCTGAGGATTGATCATCATGAGTGGTTGCAAAATCCAATCTGCGATCAACAGAAACCAGATTCACCGTTTGCTCCAAATTCTCATAGGCCAGGTAATTGCCGTAAGTAAGGTCTTGCGATCCACCGATGATAAGCGGAATAATGTCCGCTTTGATCAAAGCTTCGCAGATGCTTCTCACCGCAAAAATCGTATCCTCAACGGTTGCCCCGGCTTGAATGTTTCCCAAATCCATGATTCGCGCGTCATCATCCCATTTGGTTAATGCATAGAAATAATCACGAAAAACGTGGCTGGATTGTGCGCATCCTAGATTGTGCATTGCATTCCTATCCTCTTCAACACCAAACAGTGCAATTTTAACACCCTTCTCCCGCCAATCCTCATCTCCATGATAAAAAACAATATCATGAACCAATGAAGAAGCAGGCTCTGATTCCATTGATCGATGGTGCCATTGACTAGGGGTAAGAAAAACTGAAAAATCCATTGTCCGAAATTAATCGGACAAATGCAACGCAATGAACTGTGTGAAATGGATTATCAACAAAGATTGGTGCAATCCCATTCAACCCAAACTCCGGCGCTACTTTTTCTTCGCTGCTGCTTTTTTAGGTGCGGCTTTCTTTGGCGCTGCCTTTTTAACCGCTGCTTTCTTTACGGGAGCTTTGCGACCTTTTGATTTTCCTGAAGGCTTGCTGTTGGCCATGATCTCAATGATTTCTGGCAACGTCAAATTTTCAGCAACCACACCTTTAGGAATTTTGTAATTCTCCGTATCGGCTTTGATGTATGGACCAAATCTGCCTTTGATGACTTGAATCTCAGGACGCTCCTCAAAGGTCTTGATCAAATTGGCATTGATGCCATTGATTTTATCTTCTACAAGCTGAATAGCCCTTTCCAACTGAACGGTGTGGGGATCATCCCCCTCCTTCACCCGCAGTGATGCAAATGTCTTGTCCCACTTAATGTATGGCCCAAATCTTCCCAAACCAACTGCAATGGCTTTGCCATTCCACTCTCCCAATACTTTTGGGAATGAGAACAATTTCAACCCTTCCTCCAAAGAGATGCTGCTGATGCTTTGATCAGGACGCAATGAGGCAAACTTCTTTTCCTCATCGTCTGATGCGCCAATTTGAATAATGGGGCCAAATCGCCCTATTCTGGCGATTACAGGTTTACCGCTGGCTGGATCGATGCCCAATTCACGCTCTCCTGAAGCTCTGGACGCAGATTCAATGGTGGTTTCGACAGATTTATGAAAAGGCTGATAAAACTTTCTCAACATTTCTCTCCAATCCATCTTCCCTTCCGCAATGATATCAAACTCCTCCTCCACGTTCGCAGTAAAACTATAATCCAAAATGGTTGGGAAATAATTCACCAAGAAATCGTTGACCACAACGCCAATGTCTGTAGGAAATAATTTGCCTTTGTCGGCTCCCGTTCTTTCTGATTTGACTTCTGATACAATTTCTGAACCCTTCAATGTTATCACTTCAAATGATCGCAAAACACCATCCAATTCTTTCTTCTCAACATATCCTCTTTGTTGAATGGTGCTGATGGTGGGGGCGTACGTAGAAGGACGACCGATTCCCAACTCCTCCAATTTCTTCACCAAACTAGCTTCCGAGTATCTGCTGGGCTTTTGGGTATATCGCTGTGTTGCGATGATTTCTTTTCTTAATAATGTTTGTCCCACTTTCAATGGTGGCAACATGGCTGAATCACCCTCCTCGTTCTCCTCCTCCGTACTTTCAATGTACAGTTTCAAAAATCCGTCAAACTTGATCACCTGACCTTTTGCTACCAATTGCTCCGGTGTGGTTGAAATTGAAATCGTTGCTGTAGTATTTTCAAGCTCGGCATCGGCCATTTGAGATGCCATGGTGCGTTTCCAAATCAAATCATACAACTTCCTTTCACGATCATCATTTCCAGCTTCTCTTACACCCATTTCCGTAGGACGAATGGCTTCGTGGGCCTCTTGCGCGCCTTTGGACTTGGACTGAAACTGACGTGTTTTAGAGTACTGCCCTCCAAAGGTTTTTACAATCTCATCCTTGGCTGCTCCTAAAGCAAATTCAGACAGATTCACGCTATCGGTACGCATATAGGTTATTTTTCCGGCCTCGTACAATTTCTGGGCAATGCTCATTGTGGCACTTACGCTGAATCCCAGCTTTCTTGACGCGTCCTGCTGCAATGTGGATGTTGTGAAAGGCGCTGCTGGGGTTCTTTTGGATGGCTTGGTCTCCAAATTGGCCACAGTAAATGTTGCGTTTTGGCACAACTCAATAAACGACCTTGCATCTGAACTTTGGTTCAATTTCCGCATCAGGTCTGCCTTCACTGTTGACCCATCAGCATCGAATATACCGCGCACATTAAAATATTGGGTGGCTGTAAAAGCATCGATTTCCTTTTCGCGATCAGCAATAATTCTCACCGCCACACTTTGAACGCGACCCGCGCTCAGGGATGGTTTTACTTTCTTCCAAAGCACTGGAGACAATTCAAAACCCACCAAGCGATCCAATATTCTTCTGGCTTGTTGGGCATTCACCAAATCGATGTCCACCCTTCTTGGATGTTCAATGGCATTCAATATCGCTTTCTTGGTGATCTCGTGAAAAACAATTCTTTTGGTCTTTTGCTCTGGAATTTCCAATGCCTCCATCAAGTGCCATGAGATGGCCTCCCCCTCGCGGTCCTCATCCGTTGCCAACCAAACCACCTCGGCCTTGTGTGCTAACTTTTTGAGCTCTCGAACCATGTCTCGTTTGTCTTCTGTCACCTCATATACCGGCTCAAAATCCTTGGTCATATCTATGGCCTGGTCTTTTTTTGGAAGATCACGCACATGCCCCATACTGGACTTTACAATAAAGTCTTTCCCCAAATAACCTTCAATGGTTTTTGCCTTTGCAGGGGACTCCACGATCACCAAATTTTTGCTCATTTCAATCTTTTTAGACGGCGACAAATGTATAGGTAAAAAATTGGGTTCTCCAAAAAAGGCTTATTCGCATGACAGAACGGCATATATTTGCATATACAATATTAACATTCAAAACAGCCAAACACTGTGGAGGAAAAAAACATAGATGAAAGCCGTCAAGGGGAGTTCTTGATGGTTGAGGATAGCGCTCCGCTTCCCGAAAATAGAAAGCAAAAAAAAATGCTTTTAGAAAGCTACGGTTGTCAGATGAATTTTTCTGACAGCGAAATCGTTGCTTCCATTTTAACCCAACAAGGTTATGTAACTACCCGAGATGCTGAAGAAGCAGATTTGATTTTGCTCAATACCTGTGCTATCCGTGACAATGCGGAACAGCGCGTTCGTGGTCGTCTTCAATTTTTTCAAACTTTGAAAAAGAAAAATCCTGACCTTCAAGTGGGGGTTTTGGGATGCATGGCTGAGCGACTGCGCGAGCAATTGTTGGAACAAGAGAAATTGGTGGATTTGGTGGTAGGTCCTGATGCATACCGCGATCTACCCAACCTATTGGATAAAATTGACGGAGGACAAAAAGCAGTCAATGTATTGCTCAGTAGAGAAGAAACGTATGCAGAAATTACTCCAGTTCGTTTGAATAGCAATGGTGTCACCGCTTTTATCTCCATCATGCGCGGTTGTGACAACATGTGTTCATTCTGTGTCGTGCCCTTTACCCGCGGTAGAGAGCGCAGCAGAGATCCGGAAAGCATCGTAGGAGAAGCCAAAGAGTTGTTTGAAAAAGGATACCGCGAGGTCACACTATTGGGACAAAACGTTGACAGTTACAAATGGAACATCAACAACAAGGGTGAGATTTTAGATGCACAATTGCCTACCGTGAATTTTGCCCAATTGTTGGAAAAAGTAGCCTTGGTTTCTCCCGACTTGAGGGTCCGTTTCAGCACCAGCCACCCCAAAGACATGACCGATGATGTATTGCACATCATGGCGCAATATGAGAATATATGCAAATACATTCACTTGCCTGTGCAAAGCGGTAACAGTGAGGTCCTGAAAAAAATGAATCGTGGTTATACCCGTGAGTGGTATTTGTCACGCATTGATTCCATCAAAAACATCATGCCCGATTGCGCCATTTCAACGGATGTCATTGCAGGATTCTGTGGTGAAACAGAAGAACAGCACCAAGAGACCATCAGCCTGATGAGTCAGGTGGGCTATGATATGGCCTATATGTTCAAATACAGCGAGCGCCCAAAAACATTGGCTGAGCGCAAATATGAGGACGACGTTCCTGAAGAAATAAAAGGAAGACGATTAACAGAAATCATTGACAACCAAATGAAACAGAGTGCAATTTGCACCAAAAAACACATTGGAAAAGTTCAGCGGGTTTTGGTTGAAGGTATATCCAAAAAATCTGAGGAACATTTGTATGGTCGCAATAGCCAAAATGTGGTTTGTATTTTTCCGAAAAATGAAATTCAAATAGGAGATTATGTTGATGTTGAAATGAAGGATTGCACCTCCATCACATTGACAGGTGAAGTAGTTGCGCATTATCCAAGGAAATAAAATGGAATTGAGCAGCATCAAACAAAGATTTGGTATTATAGGACAATCTCCTTTGCTCGTTCGTGCATTGGAAATTGCTACACATGTAGCGCCAACCAACATCTCAGTTTTGATCAATGGCGAAAGTGGGGTTGGAAAAGAAAGCATTCCAAAAATCATACACCATCTGAGTACCAGAAAACACGGCGCATACATTGCTGTGAACTGCGGTGCCATTCCAGAAGGAACAATTGATTCCGAATTGTTTGGTCATGAAAAAGGTTCGTTTACTGGCGCTCATGAATCCAGAAAAGGATACTTTGAAGAAGCCAACAATGGTACAATATTCTTAGATGAAGTAGCTGAACTACCACACAGCACTCAAGTTCGTCTCTTGCGAGTTCTTGAAACGGGTGAATATATCCGTGTAGGATCTTCGAAAGTCCAAAAAACCAACGTCCGTGTTGTGGCTGCAACCAATGTGGATTTTGTCAAGGCCATTCAAAGCGGAAAATTCAGGGAAGATCTTTTTTATCGTTTGAATCAAGTGCCCATTGCCATGCCCGCATTGCGTGATCGAGGCAACGACATCATCTTGTTGTTTAAAAAATTTGCTGCTGATTTCTCAGAGAAATACAATGTCCCTTTGCTTCAGCTTACACCAGAAAGTGAATTGTTGATGTTGCAATATTATTGGCCCGGAAACATTCGCCAATTAAAAAACATCACAGAGCAAATCAGCCTGCTTGAAACCAACCGATACGTCACGCCTGAAACGCTTCATGCATACTTGCCCGATGCGGGAATGAACGCAGCCGGCATTGTACGAAAAGACAACAGACAATCCGGTGATTTCCAAGAAAAGGAAATGTTGTACAAGATTTTGTTTGACATGAAAAATGAAATCACCGATGTCAAAAAATTGGTGTTAAACATGGTCCAATCGGGAAGTCATTGGATGGAAAACCCCGAGAGTGTCGCACTATTTCAGCGGTTGTATCAAGGAGCCGTTCCTGAGGATGGTGATTCCTTTGACACATTTGACTCCAATAGCCCTGTTATCACTGTAAAAACAGGAGGCAGCAGCAATAGTCCGATGATTGTGAATCATCCCATACACCATGAAATTGTGGAGGAGAGCTTGTCTCTTTTGGATACTGAAAAGGAAATGATCAAGAAAGCCTTGCTCAAGCACAAGAACCGCCGAAGAAACGCAGCCAAAGAATTGGGCATATCTGAGAGAACCTTGTACCGAAAAATCAAAGAATTTGATTTGCAAAACCTATGAGGATTTTTCAATTCATATGGATGGCTTTTATTGCTTTGATGGTACAAAGCTGTCAAGTGAATTATTCTTTCACCGGAGGGCAATTCAGTGGGGCATCTAATTTTCAAGTCAGCTACCTAAGGCCGCAAACCGCGTTGGCTAGCCCTGTATACGCCCAACAGTTAACGGAAGGATTAAAGGATTATTTGTTGGCGCAAAGCCCCTTGCAATTGGTCACCACCAACGGCGATTTGGTTTATGAGGGAAGCATTGTCGATTACAATCTATCACCCATTGCTGCACAGGGAAATGAAATAGCCTCTTTGACCAGGTTGTCCATCACCGTGCGCATCAAGTACACCAATCAAATGGAAAAAGAATTGAACTTTGAAAAAAACTTCACCAAATACGCGGACTTTCCTGCGGGTCAAGATTTATTCAGCGTTCAAGAGGAATTGTGGAGCAACATCAATGATCAATTGATCCAAGAAATATACAACGCCAGTGTCGGAAATTGGTAAACATAACAACCCCAAGGAATCCATTGAAAAATGGCTAATTGCTCCGCATTCACTGGATGAGGCTGATATGGGGATGGTCAACCGATGGCTGACAGAATTCCCGTGGTTCGGCACATTGCATACCCTAAAGGCCGTTCATGCCAAGGGTCAAGGAATGGCGGACTATCCGCATCATTTGCACCGCGCAGCCATCACCACACATGACAGGGGATGGTTGTATGAAATGGTCAATACATCCACTGCCCCGCTACAGGATTCTGCGCCAATACCAACTATTTCTGGACCCGTTGACATTGAAGAAAGCAAGCCTGCCAACATCACATTAACGGATTGGGTAGATATCTTTTTGGACGATGCCACACCCATGGCCACTGCCCCAACACAAGAAGAGGAATGGGGCGACTGGAGCATAACTTTGGAGCAAGTTGCAGAAGCAAAAGAAGAGATTTCGACACCTATTCCAATTGAAGAAAAAGAGACCCCGCCTGAAATAACTTCAATTAAAATTGAAGAAGAACCAGCAAGCAATGACTACCCTGAAAGTGTTGATTTTGCAGATTTGGGCGAGTTGGGACAAGACATACTGAACAAAGCCATCAGTTCAAGTATTGAGCTAGAAGTTTCAGAAAAAGAAACTACCGCGGATGAGGTAAAATCACCACAGCCCAAAACTGAAACAGCGGATTACGGAGATTCTTTTTTGAATTTTATCGCCGCTTCTATAGGTCAGCCTGCTGAAGAGAACAATGCAATACCGCACAACGCTTCATCGGAGCCAGAAGAGCAGAAAAAGGAAGACGTCATTGAAAGGTTCATTCAAACGGAACCACAGATAAATCGAGGCAAAGCTATTGAATACGTGGCAGGCAACATGGCCAAGGAAAGTTTAGAGGAAGACTTGAACTTGGTCACTGAAACCATGGCCAAATTGTATGTCAAACAAGGCAAATTGGATAAGGCTCGAAAAGCTTATAAAAAACTAATTGAGCTATATCCCGAAAAAAGCATTTACTTTGCAACGCAATTAAAAAATTTGAACAAGAAAAATTAATAGCATGGAAAACGCAATTATTATCATCACCGTTATCTTAGCCTTATTGCTCGCATTGGTAGTATTGATTCAGAATCCCAAAGGTGGCGGATTGACAACAGGATTTCAAGCCACACAAGTGGGTGGGGTTCAGCAAACCGCTGACTTCTTGGAGAAAGCTACTTGGTATTTGGTGATTGCCCTTTTCGTTTTGTGTATGTTGAGCGCTAGTTTCAGTGCCAGCACCAAGTTTGAAAACGAAGAACAAGGAATTGAGCAAGAAGCACCAGCGGAGGGACAACAGCCCTAAGACGGTTATTCATACACTCATTTGAAAATGTCAGCGTGTCGCACACACTGACATTTTTTATTTTATCCCTGCCATTTTTTCGCTTCGCCAAAGCAAAAAACACAATGGCACGACAGATGCTAAGCACAAAACAAATTTTAATATAAAGTATATGTCAGTTAACGTAAAACCCATTGCAGATCGCGTGTTGGTTGAACCCGCGCAAGCAGAAACCACAACAGCAAGTGGTATCATCATCCCTGATACTGCCAAAGAAAAGCCACAACGTGGAACCGTAGTTGCAGTTGGAAATGGTAAGAAAGACGAACCCATGACTGTAGCCGTTGGAGACTCCGTTCTTTATGGCAAGTACTCAGGTACTGAAATTTCATTGGATGGCAAGGATTACCTTATCATGCGTGAATCAGATATTTTAGCAATCATCTAAACCAATAAAAACATGGCAAAAGAAATCACATTTGATGTAGCTGCAAGAGAGAAGTTAAAAGCCGGTGTTGATGCATTGGCCAACGCAGTAAAAGTTACCTTAGGTCCAAAAGGACGTAATGTAGTTATCGATAAAAAATTTGGCGCTCCCCACATCACCAAAGATGGTGTATCGGTGGCCAAAGAAATTGAATTGAAAGATCCCATCGAAAACATGGGTGCCCAAATGTTGAAAGAGGTGGCCAGCAAAACTGCTGACATTGCTGGAGACGGAACAACCACAGCTACCGTATTGGCACAAGCCATCGTGAGCACAGGTTTAAAGAATGTCGCTTCTGGTGCCAATCCAATGGACTTAAAGCGCGGTATTGACAAGGCCGTTAATGCGGTAGTTGGCGCGCTCAAAGTAAGTTCCAAAGAAGTGGGTTCTGACAACAACAAAATCAAACAAGTTGCTACCATTTCAGCCAACAATGACGAGAGCATTGGCGCTTTGATTGCTGACGCAATGGCCAAGGTGGGTATTGAAGGTGTTATCACTGTTGAAGAAGCCAAAGGAACGGAGACCGATGTGAAAATCGTTGAAGGTATGCAATTCGATCGCGGATACTTGTCTCCCTACTTCGTTACCAATGCTGAAAACATGGAAGCTGAATTGGAGAACGCTTACATTTTGATCTACGACAAGAAGATTTCCAACATGAAGGAATTGCTTCCTGTATTGGAGAAAACTGTTCAAACTGGCAAACCATTGTTGATCATCGCGGAAGACGTGGATGGTGAGGCATTGGCTACATTGGTGGTGAACAAAATGCGTGGTGCATTGCGCATCGCTGCAGTGAAAGCGCCTGGTTTCGGAGACCGCAGAAAGGCCATGTTGCAAGACATCGCTATCTTAACTGGCGGTAATGTCATCAGTGAAGAAATGGGATTGAAATTGGATGCTACTGCCCTAGAAGATTTGGGAAGAGCAGAAAAAATCACCATCGATAAGGACAACACCACCATCGTGAATGGTGCGGGCAGCAAGGAAGGTATCCAAGCACGTGTAAGCGAAATCAAAGCACAAATTGAAAAGACAACCTCTGATTACGACCGTGAGAAATTGCAAGAGCGTTTGGCCAAATTGGCTGGCGGTGTAGCCGTATTGTATGTTGGTGCAGCCACTGAAGTGGAAATGAAAGAGAAGAAAGATCGTGTGGATGATGCATTGCATGCAACACGCGCTGCTGTAGCTGAAGGAATTGTTCCTGGAGGTGGTACAGCCTTGATTCGTGCAAGCGCTGCATTGGAAGGATTAAAAGGAGACAACGATGATGAGACAACAGGTATCGCCATTATCAAGCGTGCCATTGAAGAGCCATTGCGTCAAATTGTTGCCAATGCCGGTGGAGAAGGAGCGGTAATCGTTCAGAAAGTAAGAGAAGGAAAAGACGACTTTGGATACAACGCACGGACAGAGACTTTTGAGAATCTGTTGAGCAGCGGAGTAATTGATCCTACCAAAGTGGTACGTGTAGCATTGGAGAATGCCGCATCTATCGCAGGTATGTTGTTGACTACGGAGTGCGTTATTTCCGACATCAAGGAAGATGCCCCAGCCATGCCAGCCATGCCCGGAGGAGGAATGGGTGGAATGATGTAAGCCATCGCCGATTTGTTTTTAACTTGCAGCCGCTTTCCGTGAGGGAGGCGGCTTTTTTTATGGTGAAGATTGATCAAATAGAACTCCCCGATTTTCCATTGCTCTTGGCGCCAATGGAGGATGTCAGCGACCCCCCATTTCGCCTGGTTTGCAAGGAAAATGGAGCGGACATGATGTACACGGAATTCATCAGCAGTGAAGGATTGATCAGAGATGCAGCCAAGAGTAAAATGAAGTTGGACATCTTTGAATATGAGCGCCCCATTGGGGTACAAATATTTGGAAGTGAGATTGACACCATGGTGCAATGCGCCAAAATCATAGAGCAAACCAATCCCGATTTATTGGACATCAATTATGGCTGTCCCGTGATGAAGGTAACGTGCAAAGGTGCAGGTGCGGGAATTTTAAAGGACATTGACAAGATGGTACGCATGACCGAAGCCATTGTGAAAGCCACAACCCTTCCCGTAACTGTCAAAACCCGACTAGGATGGGATGATGGTTCAAAAAACATAGAACAAGTTGCAGAGCGATTGCAGGACATCGGCATCAAGGCTTTAACCATTCATGGTCGCACGCGTGTGCAGATGTACAAAGGCGAAGCCGATTGGAGCTTGATTGCCAAGGTGAAAGAGAATCCACGTATTCAGATCCCCATTTTTGGAAATGGCGACATTGACAGTCCGGAAAAGGCCTTGGAATACAAAAACAAATACGGTGTGGATGGGATCATGATCGGACGCGCCAGCATTGGGTATCCGTGGATCTTCAGGGAAATCAAACACTATTTGGCCACAGGAGAAAAGTTGGCACCACCGACGATAGATGAGCGCGTAGAGACCTGCAAGAAACATTTGATGTTCAGCATTCAGTGGAAAGGAGAAGTCTTGGGTATCTTGGAAATGCGCCGGCACTACACCAATTACTTCAAGGGATTTCCGCATTTCAAAGAAGACCGCATGGCGTTGGTGACATCCAGCAATTTGAAAGAGATTTTGGAGCGTTTGGATCGAATCAAGATTGAGAGGCGCTAGTATTTCTTCGCGTTCTCTGCGTATTCTTGGCGAGCTCTGCGTTTATTGAATTTTTACTTAACGCAAGGGGCGCAAAGGGTTTCGTAGAGGGGGCGCTGAATTTTGACCCGTCCTAAATTAATTTTTACTGAATGGCAAGACCAACTCCTGCCCTACCTTCAACCAATACATTCCGCTCTTCAGCTTTAAGATATCGGTGATCTCTGATGTTTTATTTAACACACCTTTCGCTACAGTTCTGCCTTGAACATCCATTATCAAAAAAGATTGACCTACCCATTGAGCATTCCCTTTCCATCGAAGCTGATCTGAACTTGGATTGGGGTACAATGAAAATGGAAGACTAGTGTTGTTGTCCACATCCGCACCGCAACCTAAGCCGCAGTTCTGGATCAATTCAAATGAAGTTGTGTTGGATACATTGCTTTGAAATACTTCGCCTTGTGCGCAATTGTCCTTTAGGTAAAAATCCAACCAGGGAATTAGATTATTCAACACTGAGGCTTGCTGCTCAGTTGCAGAAATGGCCCCTTGTGGCGAACAAGTGCTTTGTCCCAAAGTACAATTAAAATTAGGCGATGCAAATTGACAATGGTCTCCTCCTACTATTCCAACATAAGATTTGCAAACACTCACAGAGGCATTGAACATCGGTACCTGATGATCCGCGGGTGGTGCAACACAATCATTAATTCCCGAAAAGATGAGGGTTGGTTTTTGAATATTACCCGCAGCTGAAATAGCAGATGGGTTGGTCTCTGCAGGTGCCATGGCTGCCAATACTGTAATATTATTATTGTAGGTCATGGCTAAAAACGCTGAGCCTCCACCCATCGAATGACCCATCACTGCGCTGGTATTCCCAATTGCATTATAAAACAACGATGGACCGTCACCATTCTCTTCCTGAAGTGCCGTAACCAAAAAAGCCATGTCTCGGCCAAAATTTTCATGTGATGGAAACAATGATGTTTCAGTTGTAGGTAAAACAACAATGTACCCCTCTGGCACCAATGCTTCCCAATAAATATCATACACTGAAGCCGGCATGACAAAACCATGTCCCAGAACAACGATTGGGAAAACACCAGAGGCCACTGCCACATTGTCCCCAGCAGTGTTGGCTGGATAATAAATCTCACACGTTACTACCCTATTGTTTCTGCTAACATCAACAAAAGAAGTTTGCTGATGTCCAATGGAAAAATCCTGTGCCGTCATCAGCACAGAAGAAAGCATAATCAACAAGATCAAAAAACCTTTGGTCCTTTTCATAATTCAAAATCAATGATTATGGTAAAGGTCAAGAAAAAAGACGGAATCTTCTCATCTTTTTGAAAAAGCGCTTCCACTTGGAATCAGAATCAATGGAATCCCTTGCCTGAATGGTTTCAATGGCCATCCTCAACTCTTCTGATTGTTTTAACATCTGAACAGAATCAATTCTAGATTGGGTTGTTGAATCGTTAACGGCCTGCTCAGCATTGACTTGAAAAAAATTGTTATCCATATTGACCGTCCAGTTTTGTGGCATTGACCAAGGTTGTGGAAAAGGCCAACTATCATAAACGATGCATCCGCCGCAAGTTGGCCACCAATTCATAACTCCAAAGTTCAGAATCCAATTGGGATCCCAAATCAAAATGAAAGGCATGGGCATGGTGTCTTTGTGCAATTCCATCTCAAATACATGGGTAATGTATACTGGATCTGTCTTCAATGGTTCTCGCAAACCCGATTGAACTTCCCTTTGCGTGGGCATTAAATAGAGTATCATCCCAACTGAAAGGGTGATCAAAAGAATATTGCGCAGTAATGAATTCATTGTGGGTAAGACCTTCATTCCTGTTTAGCGTTGCTTAAGTTTCGTCAACTTAACATTACTTTGCAAACTCAATAGGCTTGAAAAATGAATGTATTGGTAGATCAAATATTGGAGGTTGGCTGCGGACGTTGCAAATGGGGAGGGACTCCGAAATGCAAAGTGCACACTTGGGAAAAGGAATTGCCCGCATTGCGCAACATCCTTTTGGAATGTGGACTGCATGAAGAAATAAAATGGGGAATGCCCTGCTATACAGACAACAACAAAAATGTTTTGATACTAGCCCCATTTAAAGAATACTGCGCACTTAACTTTTTCAATGGTGCATTGATTGATGATAGCGCCAATATGCTCACAGCACCCTCTGAAAACACTCAAGCAGGAAGGCAAATGCGATTTACCAATATTGATCAAATCACAACTGCCTCAGATATTATCAAGCAATACATTTTCCAAGCCATTGAGGTAGAAAGACAAGGTTTAAAAGTTGTCGCTAAAAAGGTGGAGGAATATCCAATTCCTGAAGAATTAAATATTGTCTTTAAAAACAATTCAGCACTTAAAAAAGCTTTTGATCAACTCACTCCTGGAAGACAAAAGGCATACCTCCTTCACTTTGCACAACCGAAGCAATCTGCAACAAGAACAAGTAGAATTGAAAAGGCAATGCCAGATATCTTTGCCGGAAAGGGGTTGAATGAAGATTATAGAAACAAAAAAAGGTAGCCTAAACTACCTTTTGTGCGCCCACCTGGGCTCGAACCAGGGACCCACAGATTATGAGTCTGTTGCTCTAACCAACTGAGCTATAAGCGCGGGGGTGCAATATTACGGTTTTTTTTCTCTAAATCAAAAATACGCCTCAATAATCCCACTGATCTTGAAAATATCCGGGGGTGCGAATGCCAATCATGATGAACTGCTGACTTTGCAATTGAGGTAAATAATGTGTACGGCTCATGACCTCTCCAAAACACTCTAAGGTATTCTTTAGGACTTTTCTCGAAACTTGCAGGCGCTGAAACAAGAAAATTCGTTTATCGCCTTGAAAGAAATTATTGCCGTAAATCTGCGCGGGATCCTTATAGCTTAAAAAGATGTTTCCCCCGTCATTCAAACCTGAACGATTGAGTCCATAGGCTCCATAATTGCAAGCCAGGATGACGGTCCAATCCTTCTTTTTGAATTGAGCCATGTTCACCCATTCAATAAAATTAGAACCCCATGGATGCGCCAAAGGCTGTCCCAATTGTCCCCATGCTTGCAAAGGGCTTGCGTGAGAGTAGGTGAACGGTCTTACAGCATTAACTTCAGAGATTACATCCAACCCTTTGATAATGTCAAATGCCTTTACACCGGCTTGTCCACCATATTTCAAACCCCACCATCCATTCTTGGCTTTGACTTCTGATAGCAACCACTCATCCAATAAAAACTGGAAATAAAACTTGGTCTTTTGCTTGTACACATAGCTCATGTTTAATCCCAAAAGCGAGTTGTCCGCAGATCCTTGCGCATATTCAATGGGACGCCAAAATGCTATTGGATTTAGATAATGTAAGTCAAAGTTTCGTGCAGAAGTGCGATCACTCTTCTGCCATATCACCATTTCGTACAAGGTAAAAGTCAACTTTTTGGTTGCTTCATAAGTCAACGAATGCATCCCGATATACTTGGTGCGCAATTGATCCCAACCAAGACCATTGTCTTTCAATTGAGCCCATTGCGCATTGAAACGAAAAGGACCCAAATCAGTCACTACTCTGCCATACGGCATCGGTGCAGCGTTGTGACTGATGACCAAAGATCGATAGCCATCTCCAAAAAACATTTTGCCTCTGCCCACTTCCAATGAAACATGGCGATTGGGGTGGTAAGTAAGCTTGCCCGTCCACGTTTGTGTTCGGTACATTCCAGCGAAATCACCCAAAGCTTTTCCCCAACCTAGGATGGAGTTGTCATTCAAAACAGAACCTTCCGCATTCTGCGGCAGGTCAGACATCAAGTGATAATAGGAAAGTTGCACAGCCAATTTGTTCTTGAACTTGGAATAAAAGTCCAACTGTCCCACGGTCTGATGAAACCCTTGAAAGGTATTGTTCAACCTGCTCAATCCACTGGACATTGACACACTAGGAATTATCGTAAAACCATTCATTCCAATGCTGTCATTTAGCCCCATCAAATACTGACGATCTATGCCAAATACTTGTGGGAACATGGAGGCGTCAGAACTATCAGTCTTTTGATACGCCAATCGGTACATGCCGTCCAAAGGATTAACAGGGCGAGAGACATCCCATGACTGACCCAAAACAAGGTTGACTTGAAATACAACCAATATCCAAAACATTTTTTTCATGGGTACAACAAATATTTTTCTCTTAAACTCAAATAATTTTGCAAACCTTTTTGCCAACTGGCACGAATTTGATCAGCACTCCATCCATTTTTTAGCTGTTGTCTTAACTGCTGTGAGCCTGCTAATTTATCAAAAAAGGAAGGACTATTGAACATGTCATTGCCTAGTTCTGAATAAGCATCCAATAAATAACTTAAATTGATTTGATGAAACTTTTGACATTCGTTTCTAAGATCCACAAACCCACAGAGAACATTTTCATGAGGCGGGTTGATTGACTTACCTGAAATATCAACTGGAGTTGCGGTAAAATTAAAATTTTCCTTTTTGGGATAACCATAACAAGTAAAGGGGTTTGCTGTTCCTCTGCCGACACTTACTGAAGTTCCCTCAAACCAGCACAATGAAGGGTATAGCGCGATGGCGCAATCTGAACTTAAATTAGGAGATGGTGGTACTGGCAGACTGTATGGTGTAGCATGCGTCCAGTTGGCACAAATAACAACGCCCAAATCCAAATTTTTGGTCTCTCCCCAATTCTCTCCTTTGATCATTTTGGCCATTTCTCCTAGCGTGCAACCGTGGACAATGGGAATGGGCAAAGCACCCACCATGGAGGACAATTCCAAATCCAACACAGGTCCGTCAACATAGTGTCCATTGGGATTGGGACGATCCAAAACAATCAGTTCTTTGTTGTACTTGGCGCATGATTGCATAACGTAGTACAAAGTGGTGAGGTAGGTATAAAACCGCGTACCTACATCTTGAATATCAAAGATAACCGTCTCGACATCGCTTAAATCTTCAGCAGTAGGCATGGCATGCTTCCCATACAGCGAAACGACAGGAATACCCGTTTTTTGATCAGTATAAGATTCAAACTTTTCGCCGGGCGGAAGATCGCCTCTAAACCCATGTTCCGGAGCGAATACTTTAACCACATTGATATTTAAGCTCATCAGCATATCCACCAAATGTTGGCCTTCTACCATTGCAGTATGATTGGCCACAATTGCCACTTTTGAATTTTGAATCAATGGAATATATCCAGCTGTGAATGCTGCTCCGACAGAAATTGGAGCAGCATTTGGAATCTGTGCGCTATGCACCGGCTGCTGGGTTCTGCAGGCCGAGATCCAAAAGAAAACGATTAAAAAAGGGACAATCCTCATCCCTGTAAATTTCCAATCATTTTTGCACATCACATGCAATAAGATGAAAAGATTTCAAGGTTCTGTTTTGAACAATGTTTAGTTTTGTCTTGAATGCAAATTGTTTCCCTGATAGCGCAAAAGATGCGAGGCCAAGATACCAATGGCACCTCTCGCCCCATTGTATGGATTGCACTGGGCGCCATTATTTTGGGAATGGTTACCATGCTAGTCGCTTTGGGAATGGTCAACGGTTTTCAAAAAGAGATCAAATCCAAAATGGTGGGTTTTGGTGGACACCTGAAAATCTTTGCCAATCTGCAAGCCGGCGGTGATGCGCTATCTCCATTTGAACGCATCGACTCTGTTGAACAAAAATTGATGGCACATCCGCTGGTGCAATACATTCAACCCACCGTGCATTTGCCTGGAATCATTGAATCCAAAAAGGAATTACAGGGAATCGTATTGAAAGGAATTGACCCCAAAAACGACACGTTGTTTTTTCAACAAATCACACAAGAAGGTCGCCAACCCCAATGGAACATTGATGCCAGCAATGACACCATCCGAGAAGTAATGATCTCTCGGCATTTACAAAAGGAACTGGATGTTGCATTGAATCAAAAAATCAGCATCTATTTTTTAAATGGAAATGAAGTCCCGCAACAACAAAATTTCACCATCTGCGGAATTTATGAATCCGGACTAGAAGAGTTTGATCATAAAATGGTATTTATTCCGCTTTACCCATTGCAAAAGTATAGTCGCATGGGGATTAGAGCATGGATACAAGCGGATATTACCGATCCCCAATCTGATGCATTACAAGCGCAATTGGTGGCCCAAGTGCAGAGCAATGCCCCCGACTACCAGTACTATTGGAAAACTGCTCAAGGCAAATACTATGCGGACACACTTACCATAGATAACTTGGTAGGAAGTGAATTTAACTTTCTTCTGATGGCCATTGAAACCCAAACAGGGCTGGAAGACTCCATACAAGTTAAGTTGTACAAAAACACAAATAAAGTATGGGAATACACCTACCAGTACACTGATTTTCCTGCACAAAACATGGTGGGAAGCTATGAAGTTGCTTTAAAAGATTTTGATGAATTGCTGCAGGGACAAAATGCGCTATATGATTTGCTGCCCTATCAATTGGGGATAGAAAACGTATTGGAAAGACACCCTGAAATTGTGGCCTGGTTAAACATGTTGGACATCAATGTCA